>CAYUZM010000097.1:0-11585 GCA_964449665.1 uncultured Solibacteraceae bacterium | reverse complement strand
TCCAGCCAGCGCCGCGATCCATCCCACAACACCAGCTCGCGTTCCAACATGTGGTCAATGGCGTGCGCCGAGTGCCGCGCGCGGAAGCGCTCAAGGATATGTTCCCTGCGGGAAGTGGCGTAGACTACCGAAAACGGCTGGCCCTCCAGATCGCCGCGCGCCATGCCCATCAGCCGGCAATAGGCGGCGTTGACCCGCACCACGATCCCATCGGTGTCGGTGAGCCGCATCGCGTCGGTCGACTCTTCCCACACCTTCCGATGCAGCATCTCCATGCGCCGCCGCTCGGTGATGTCGTGCTTGATGGCGACAAACCGCGTGAGCCCGCCGTCGCGCGAGGACAGCGGAATCACGCTCATCTCCTCCACGTAGATGCTGCCATCCTTGCGCCGGTTGATCACGTGGCCCAACCACGGCCGGCCGGCGTGGATCGTGCTCCACATCTCGGTGTACGTCTCCGCCGGCGTCAGCCCGGACTTCAGGATGCGCGGGTTCTGCCCGGCAACCTCTTCCTGCGTATAACCAGTGAGACGCGTGAACCCGGCATTGATCCAGAGAATCTTCCCCTCGGCGTCGGTGACCATGACGCCCACCGATGCCTCTTCGATCATCGGTTGCCCCAGGTACGATTCAATCTCCTCCGGTACTGCTCGAGCGTCCTGCATGTGCCATTGTCCGTGGAAATCCTGGCAGTCCCAACGCTGATCTTATCGGCGGCGCGCCCGCTCCGGTGAGAGGGGAATGCTGAATTACTCTAATCCGAGCAGCCGCCGGTTGCGCTCGATGTCCGTCGCCGCCCCGGCAAAATCGTCAAACGCCCGCGTCGGAACGTCAATCAGATGCGACGCAATGAACGGCGCGCCCTCGGCCGCACCCTGCACGCTGTCCTTGTAGCAGCACTCCCACTCGAGCACCGCCCACGACGCATAGCCCCCCGCCGTCAGCCGCGAAAACACTTGCTTGAAATCCACCTGCCCGTCGCCCAGCGAACGGAACCGCCCCGGACGGTCCTTCCATCCCTGGTAGCCCCCATACACGCCCGAACGCGCCGACGGCCGGAACTCGGCGTCCTTCACATGAAACGCCTTGATCCGCGAGGCGTAAATGTCAATGAAGCCGACATAGTCCAGGCACTGCAGCACGAAGTGCGACGGATCGTAGTTGATCGCCACGCGCGGATGATTCCCGGTGGCCTCGAGAAATTGTTCGAATGTCGCGCCGTCGTAGAGGTCCTCGCCCGGATGCAGCTCGTAGGCGATGTCCACGCCATGCTGGTCGGCAAAGTCGAGAATCGGCTTCCAGCGCGCGGCCAGCTCCCGGAACCCCTCCTCCACCAACCCCGCCGGACGCTGCGGCCATGGATACAGGTAGGGCCACATGATGGCGCCGGAAAACGAGGGCGTCACGGTCAACCCCAAATTCGCCGTCGCCTGAATCACGTAGCGCATCTGCCGCGCGGCCCACTCGGCGCGCGCTTTCGGATTCCCCCGCACTTCGGGCGCGGCGAAACCGTCGAACAGCTCGTCATAGGCCGGATGCGAGGCCACCAGTTGCCCCTGCAAGTGCGAAGCGAGTTCAGTGATCGCAAGCCCGTTTGTCTTGCCCTGCAACTCATCGCAATAACCCTTGGACTCGGCCGCCTGTTTGACGTCCATAATCCGGCCGTCCCACGAGGGCAGTTGCACGCCCACATACCCCAGGCTCTTGGCCCATGCGGAGATATTTGGAAGTGTGTTGTACGGAGCCTCGTCTGCCATGAACTGGGCGAGGAAAATTGCGGGTCCTTTGATTTGCGGCATAGCGGTGCCTTACATCCTATCGCTATGCGCACCCGCGGGCGCGGAGAAAAATCGGAGGATTACCGGCCGAACCGGACAAACTCATACCGCTCGAGCGTGGCCGCCACGTGGAACGGTTTCTCCTTCCGGTTGCGCTTCTGGCTGGATTCCAGCCGGATCACGGTCCCCATACAGTGCAGCCGGACGTTATTTCCGTCCTTGCTGCTGGTGGGAAGCGTTAAGAAATACTCGATCGGATCTCCCACGGAAAGCTGATTCTCGCAATCGAAAAGCACGCCTCCCGAACTCACGTTTCTGGTTTCCGTTACGCGGTTGATCGGCTCGCTGCCTGTCCTTACGAGTTCGATCAACAGACGTAGGTCAAACCGCTTGGACTTGCGCTGTTCAGCCTGCATTAAATCAAATCTAAGGGTTTCAACCGATAGGGTCAATAGTGAAACATCCTACGCTCGGGACTAAGGTCCTGGTACGTTAGTCCTACCGCGTTGATGCGTATGCCTTTGTAAACAAGGTACTAAGCATGTTCCTGATGGCCTACACTCACGAGGGGGTATTTCCCACAGGCATCGTGGCAGGCAAATTCGTTGCAAGAATATTTTACGAATAAAAGGAGAAAATCGGTTACATGCCCCTCATACAGCTTCCTTTTGCCCTTTGCGGAGTATCCTATAGCGACACCCACGATGCCAGAGTCCGGCCCCGCCAACCCGCCCTCCGAATCCCAAGTGCGGGCTCATTTGGCACGTATGCTCGAATCCCCATCCTTCTCCGGCTCGGCGCGGCTGTGCGGATTTCTTAGATATATTGTCGAACAAACTCTGGAGGGAAAAGGCGATGAAATCAAGGAATATTCCATCGCAATGGAGGTCTATGACCGGCGCTCCGGATACGACCCCCAGTTCGACTCCATTGTCCGCGTCGAGGCCAGCCGCCTCCGCAAGCGGCTGAGCGAATACTACGACGGTCCGGGACGGGAGACCGGCCTGCGGATCCAATTACCGCGCGGCGCCTATCGCCCACGCATCGTGGAGGTAGAGGCGACCGCCTCCGCGCTCGCCCCGGGGGGCGCGGCCCCCGCCCCGGCAGCCGCGGCCCCCGCGCCTGAGCCAATGTCCGTTCGCGCGCCTGGGCCAGCCTCCGCCCTCGTCACCGCGCATGGGGGAGCCCCCGCCCCGGTGACCACGCCGATTCAAGCCACCACGCCAGCCACCGCAGCAACCGCCCCCGTCAACGCACCCACCACCGCGCCCACCTCCGCTCCTTCGCACGAAGCGGCCACCCGGTCCGCGTCTCCCGCACTGTCCACTCCCGCACGCGCGCTCCCCTGGAAGCCCGCACTCGCCGTGGCCTTCCTCGTCGCCGGCGGACTCGCATTCTGGAATACCACCCGCCAGCCCGGTGCCGAAGGCGGCCCCGAATCCGGCCCCTACGCCGTCCTGCCCATGGTGAACATGACCGGCCAGCCCGGCGAAGACGCCTTCTGCGACGGCCTCACCGAAGAACTCACCGCGCGTCTCGCCGCACCGGGCGACTTGAAAGTTCTCGCCCGCACCACCATGTCGGCCTTCAAAGGAAAGGCTGTCGATCTGGCCGAAGCGGGCGCCAAACTCGGGGTCGCCTATTTTCTCGAAGGCAGTGTCCGCCGCGTCGCGCAACGTTACCGCATCACGCTGCAGCTCATCAGCGCGCGCGATGGCTACCACGTCTGGGCGCAGACCTACGAGCGCCCAGCCTCTGACATCCTCGCCATCGAAGGAACACTGGCGGGCGAGGTCGTCGAACAGATCCGCGCCCGCACGCTCGGACAGTCCGCATGGCGCTCCAAAGGGCGCACGCCGGCCACCGGAGCCGCACTCGCCGCGTTCCTCGAAGCCGGTCCGCTGATGCGGCAGGACAACCGGCCCACGGTTTCCACCACCGGCATTCCCCCCCAGCTCGAACAGGCCGTGGCGAAGCTGCAATTCGCCGTCGAGCAGAAGCCCGACTTCACGCAGGCCTGGGTCTACCTGGCGCACGCCTACGAGCTCTGCGCCGACTACGACCCCGCCCGCACCGATGAGTTCGTCAGCAAGGCAAAGGGCGCCTCGCGCCAGGCAATCGAATCCGACGACACGGCCGCCGAAGGCCATGCCAGCCTCGCCACCCTCGAGCTCTATCGCGATCTCGATCCCGTCCGCGCCGAAGCCACCTTCCGCCGCGCCGTCGACCTCAAGCCGCGGGATGCCCGCCTGATGCGCGTCTACGGCGACGTCCTCCGCATTCTCGGCGAACCGGAAAAGGCCATGGCAGAAATCGAGCGCGCCATCGCCATCGCGCCCGACGAACTCCGCCTGCGAACCCAAAAGGCGCTGCTGCTCTATTCGCGGGGCAAGTGGACGCAGGCCGCGGAGGCGCTGCAATTGCCCCTGGCCGCGAACCCGCGCGCCGAGGAGGCGTACTGGTTGAAGGCCCTCATCCTCCAAGGCCAGGGAAAATACGCCGAGGCCGAAGCGCAGCTCCGCGAAATTCTGAAGCTACGGCCACGCGACACGCGCGCCCTGCCCGCGCTCGGTAATCTGCTCGGCGTCATGGGCCGCCGCGCCGAAGCAGCCTCGGTCGCGCGTCAGATGGAGCAGTTGGTCGCCAACGGCCTTGTGCGTGAATACGGCCTGGTGCTCATCTATTGCGGCATGGGCGAAACGGCCAAAGCGCTCGACTGGTTGGAACGCGCCTACGCGCACAAAGACCCCAGCACGGTCTATCTGATGGTGGAATCCCGCCTTGCGCCGCTTCACAACGAACCCCGCGCGCGCCGCATCGCGGAAAAAATGGGCCTCCCCCGCCCGTCCTCCAACTAGTTCATTTCATTCATCAATCGCACGTTACATAACGTCCCGCTAACCGTGCGCTGACATCCAAATCGCCTCTCCACCCCGCTAGCGTTTCCTGTGACGGACATGCGCCGGGCAGTAGCGGGCCGGGCTCGCGGCAGAGCGCAGCGCCAGACACAACCTGAGGAGGAGAGACATATGAAACGATTCGCGACGATCCCAACCGGAGTGCTGGGGCTGCTGCTGGCGGGAGGACAACTGGCCCTGGCAGCCCCGATTCTGGTCTCCATTTCCGGCGACACCCAACAGGGTCCGCTGCTGGGCGTTCCGCGCCAGGTGAACCAGATCAACCCCGCCGTTCCCGCCGCCGGCGAGCTGTTCGACCTCGGCAACGGCAGCCAGGGCTTCATTGGCGGCCTCACCTACCGGCCCGCCGACGGCCTGCTCTATTCCATTTACAGCGACGGCCTGGGCGGCAACACGCTGGCCGCGATTCCCCACAACGGCGGCGGCGTATACGACTCGTTCGCTTCGTTCCTGCCCGACGGCTTCTTCTACGGCCTCACCTACTCGCTTTCCATGGACCGTTTTTACGCGCTTTACACACAGGGGCTCGGCTACGTCACCTTCATGGAGATCGACGCCGTTGGCCAGACCGCCACGCCCGTCTTCGACTATGCTCCCGCCTGGGGCGTCGGCCTCGGCGGCATGACCTGGGGCGCCTCCGGACTGGAGGGCCTGTTCACCGACGCCCAGGGCATGTGGCACATCTACAAGATCGATCTCAACGGACTTCAGGTGACCGCCACCGGCCAGAGCTTCGGCGGCTACCTGTCGGGCGGCTTCTACTACGACCCGATCGCGGCCGCCTACTACGCCATCGATCTCGACTTCTCGTCCAATGGCACGCTGGTCACGCTCGATCCCGGCGCGGGCACGGTGAACCCGCTGTTCGGCGTGGGCCAAGGCTACTACTACGCGGCGATGACCTCGGTCGGCGATGAGATCGTGGGCGGAGGTCCGGACAACGACCCGGACGATACGCCCAGCCAGACGCCCGAGCCCTCGACCTGGGCGATGTTTGCCACCGCCGGAGTGCTGGTGGCCGCCACCCGTATGCTGCAACGCCGCGGCTGATTCCACAAAACGAACCCAACGGAGAACCCAACCATGAGAACCACAATTATGCAAACGCTCGCCGTGTGCCTGCTCACCGCCGCGGCCGCTTCCGCACAGGGCTACTCGCAACCGGTGCGCGAGATGGAAACGGAAGCGCGGTCGGCCGTGCGCGGCCACTGCCACATTCAATACAGCGCGGGCTTCTCCTCGCTGGTCGCCCAGGCCGATTGCAACCTCTTCGATCTGAACCAGGCCATCGGCCTCACGGTGCCGCAGGGCAAGGTGCTCGTGGTGGACGACATCTCGGCCGCCTGCAACAAGGCCACCGCCGACCGCTGGGCCGGGCTGTGGCTGAACGGAAGCTCCTATGACAAGTTCCTTCCGCTCGATGTGCAGTCGACGTTCGCCAGCGGATACCAGTTCGTGGTGGCCACCACTCCGGCCAGGTTTTTCGTGCGCGGCGGAGACAAGGTGACGGCCAACATCAACCTCGTCGGCACGCCCAGCATGACCAATGTGTGCAACGTCCGCTTCGCCGGACACCTGGTCTCCGTGCAATAGAAAACAAAGCGGCACGAGGAGAAAGAAATGAAAAACATCGTGATGCTGTTTTTGCTCGGCGCGGCGGCCACAACGGCCTGCGCCCAATCCTTTTCACAACCCGTACGGGAGGTGGAAAAAGCGGCGCGCGGCGCCGTCACCGGCCAGTGCAGCGCGGCCATTCAGCAGGGCAGCGGGGCAATCGACGATTGCGTGCTGTTCGACCAGGAACTCAGCCTCGGGGCAATGGTGCCGGCGGGCAAGATCCTTGTCCTCGAAGACGTCTCGGCGAGTTGCGAGAAGGCCTCGGCCGACACATGGGACGGCTTGCGGCTGGTCATGCCGGGCAACTCGAAGCCGCTGCCGATCGAGCGGCAGCGGACCAGCCCCGCCGGCCGCGATTATTGGCTGGCGTCGATGCCGGTGCGGGCCTATGTGAAAGCCGGCCGCAAGGTGACGATGCACATGTACACCGTGAGCCAGGCCTCGCAGATCGCCGCTTGCAGCGTCATCTTCACGGGCCATTTAGTGAACGCACAGTAAGAGGAGAACGAGAGACAATGAACAACCTATTCAAGACAATTTTGATGGCGGGCGCGATGTCCGCGGTGGCCTTCGGCCAGGCGTATTCGAACCCGGTCCGCGAAATGGAGAAACCGGGCCGCTCGGTGGCCACCGGATTGTGCTCGCTCACACTGTTGCCGGGCTACTCGTCCGACAGCGTGGAATGCACCGTTGCCGAAAACGGCCAGCCCCTCGGTGCCACCATCCCGGCCGGCAAGACGCTCGTGATCGAAGACATCTCGGCCTCCTGCATCAAAGGCTCAGCCGACCCGCTGGACAGCATGCGTCTCATCGCGGGTGCCTACACCAAGTCCCTGCCGGCCGTGCTCGAAACCACGTTTCCCGGCAACCGTCAGCGCTGGATCTCATCCATGCCCCTGCGCATCTACGCGCGGCCGGGCACGCAGGTTCACTTCTCGGCCGGCACCGTAAACAACGCGACGGCGGAAATGAACTGTACGGTCCGCTTCACCGGCCATTTCCAGAACGTGCAGTAGCCATTTCCAGAACGTGCAGTAGCCAGCGGCACAGGTTCGATTGTGCGCGCTACCGGCAGGGCTCATCGCCGCCTCGCGCGGGCCTGAGCCCGGCCGGCGATCGCGCGCTGCTTCGCAATCGCCAACTGATTGCCGCGCGAAACGTAATGTCGCCCCGGCGAGTCAGACGATAATAGAGGCGGGGAGGCCTCCGGTGGTCCCCCCGTCATTGTTGTTTGCTATGCGTCACGCGCTCAGAATGGTCCTCGGTGTGGGCCTTGTCATCGTCGGCATCGCCGGCCTGATCCTTCCGATCATGCCGGGGTGGGTTTTTCTCATCCCCGGGCTGGTGATTCTGGGCGACTATTTCCCGCCCATCAAACGCCTGCTCCATTGGGCCAAAGAGAAGGCCGAAAAGTCCGGCGTCATGGGCGGCAAAGCGCCCGAGCCGCGTCCTACCACCCCGCCCCCTTCGTCCGAGTCTTGATCCTCGTCAGGTACATATCCGTCGTGATGTAGAGCGTCGAGCCGTCGTCGCCCCACACGCAGTTCGCCGTCGCCTCGCCGGTTTCGATGCGCCCCAGCATCTTTCCGTTCGGCGCGATGATGTGGATGCCGCCCGGTCCGGTGGCCCATAGGTTGCCGGAGCGGTCGACCTTCAAACCGTCGGGCAGGCCCTTCATTTTGCCCACCATGGAGGTCACGTCGGCCAGCACTTTTCCTTCGCCGATGGTGCCGTCGCCTTTCACGGGGAACGCCTTCCAAATGGCCCTCTCCGGGTCCGACTGCGCCACGTAGAGCGTCTTCTCGTCGGGCGAAAACGCGATTCCGTTGGGCCGCGTGAACTCCTTGGTGAGCAGCGTCAGCTTGCCGTCGGGCGTCACGCGATAGACGCCCTGGAAGTCCAGCTCTTTGCGTTTGTCGTTCACGTTTTCGGGCAGGCCGTATGGCGGATCGGTGAAGTAGATTGCGCCGGAGGAGTGCCGCGCCAGGTCGTTCGGCGAATTCAGCCGCTTGCCCTGGTAGTTGTCCGCCAGCGTGCGTTTACCGCCGTCGGGATAGAGAATCGAGATGCGCCGGTCGCCATGCTCGGCCGAATAGAGTTTGCCGTCGGCGTCGAGCAGCAGGCCGTTCGAGCCGGGCTCTTTGCCATAGGGAACCGCGCCGGTGTAGCCGGAAGGCTTCAGGTAGAGGCTGATCCCCTCGCCCTCTTTCCACTTCATCACCGAGTTGCGGGGAATGTCGGAGAACAGAACGAACCCGCCCTTGCGGTCCCACGTGGGACCTTCGGACCAGTCGAAGCAGCAGGAGACGACCTCGAGTTTGGCGTCATTGCCCAGCAGTTGGTCCAGCGCCGGATCGAGGCGGACAATCTTGCCCAGCACGGGAAAGTTGGTGGTGTCTTGAGCGAAGGCGGCAATCGACAAAGCGGCCGCGAGCACGAGTTTGCGCATAGGGAGAGTGTATACCCCAATTGGGTGTGTAACGCGCGGGGGGCCGCCGCTATCATCAGGTATGAGCACAGCCACATCTATGACCACATCAGCCGTTGCCGCACGATTCGTCGAGCTTTGCAGCCAGTTCAAGAACTTCGACGCCATGAAGGAGCTGTACGCCGACGGCATCGTCAGCGTCGAGGCCTCGCCGGGTCCCAATGGATCGCAGGAGACCGCGGGAAAAGCGGCCGTCATCGCCAAAAGCGTGGCCTGGGCGGGCCTGAACGAGATCCACGGCGCAAGCTGCACCGGACCCTACGTCCTCGACAACCGCTTCGCCGTCAACTTCGTCTTCGAGATCACGCCCAAGTCCACGGGCCAACGCATCAGTGTCGCCGAGATCGCCGTTTATACGGTTGACGACGGGAAGATCACGCGCGAAGAGTTCTTCTACGGCAACGACGCGGCCGACGGCTTGAAGCGCTAGCTACTGCACGGCCACCGTGACCGTCGCGGGCGAACTCGCGCCGCCCACGCTGACCACAATCGGCACCGCCGCGCCCGAAGGCGTGTCGGCGGCGAGTTGAATGTTCAACTGCATGACGCCCGCCACCAGGCCCGGCGCGGCGCCCGCGTAGAGGATGGTGGCGAGTTTCCCGCCCACGGTCACCGAAACCGGAAGCTTCGGCCGCGGATACTCGGCCAGCGTGGCGTAGTTCGAAACGGAGCCATCCACGGGCATGGGTGTTGGTTCGCCCTCGCCCGTGGCATAAAGCACCAGCACGCCGCCCGGCGCGATGCGCGACGACGCCGAGTTGCAGCAGACGTTCCCATTCACCGCCACGGCCTGCGTGCCATTCGTCGTGAATAGCGCGGGCGCCGACGCCGCCACCGGCACGGCCACGGCGGCCGATTTCAAGTTTTTGTACTCCACTTCCACCGACGTCGTCGCGCGCCCGGCCACGCCATAGGGAACGATGGCCGAGATCTGTCCCTTGCTCGTGTAGAGCATCGGCGCGGCCACGCCGTCGAACAGCACGCGCGTTTCGCCGATGAGCGTCGCCAGCCGGTTCTGCGGCGTGAGTTGCGCGCCCACGAGCACTTCCGGCCCCGCGTTCTGCGGATACAGCGTCACGATCTCGCCCGGTGCCACACCACCGGCCTGAAAGCTCGCGCCGTTCACCACCGCGCTGGCGCTCAACGTCGGCGGCGTGGGCTGCACGGGAGGTGGATTGACGGGAGGCGGATTCACCGGCGGCGGCGTCACGGGCGGCGTTCCCAGTTGGTAGATGCCCACCCAGAAATCGCCCAGCCCGCGCGTCTGCGTTTGCGTGGCCGCGGCCGTCACGGGCAGCCCGTCGGCATACGCCGTGCCCAGCCACGCGAACTTGCCACCGCCGAGCGAAGCCACATCGTTGCCGCGCTCCAGGCCCGGCCCGCCCAGGAATGTCGCATGATCCACCGTGCCATTCGGCTGCACCGCCAATAAATAAGCGTCGCCCGTGGCGCCGCCATGTGTGAGCTGCAGCGCATCGCCCGAAACACGCCATGGATTCGCTTGCGGCGGTCCCTGGATGTGGCCCGTCATGAACGCGCGGTCGTTCTCATCCACGGTGAGCCCCGGTCCAAAGCCCACCTGCACCGCGTGCGCATAGGTCGCATAGCCAATTCTGCCGCCCTGGTAGTTGATGCGCACCAGGAAGTGGTCCTCGTCATTAGTCTTTGTCGATTGCCATGCGTTACCAGTTACCGCGAGATTGGCCCCGGCGAATCCCGCCACCCAAACCCCGGTCTTGCCCGCAATCACCCGATACGGGCGGCCCGTTGCTGCGGGAATGTTGAGGATATGCGCCACCTGCCGCCCCGGCAGATCGACGCTGGCGTAGAACATCCGTCCCGGCGCGAGGTTGATCGTGCCCCCCAGCGCGGGGAATCCGGGAGCAGGGAGATTCGTGGAACTGCTCACGCCCGCTACGCTGAGATTGCCGCCCGGCTCGATGCTCATGTCCCAGATTTCGTCGTTGCCGTTGCCGCCGAAATAGGAGCGCGACAGCACCGTACCCGCCTGGTTGAGCGTGAAGAAAAACGCGTCGTACTCGCCGCCCCCGTAAGTGGACTGAAACCCGTTCACCGGAGCGCGAAACGTTATGCACTGGCCCGCCGCATAGATCGTTCCATCGGCGGCTACGGCGATCGCCCACACGCGGTCCACCTCATCGAAGGTCTTCGCATAGCGCACTGTCCCCGTGGGGCTGAGGGCAAGCAAAAAACTCTTGCCGGAATCGGTCGCCGTCGGCCAGTCGGTGGAAATCGTCCGCCCGCCGAGATAGATGTTGCCGGCCGTATCCACGGCCAGCGTGTGCAGGAACTCGCGATTGTTGCCGCCGTAGTAGTTCGACCACAGCAGTTGCCCCTGCGGCGAGAACTTCGCCACGAAGAGCCGGTCCAGGCGCGCGGGTCCGACCGGTGTCGCGTTGACGACGGGAATTCCGCCCACGCCCGTAAGCCCGGCCACGACGATGTTGCCCTGCGGATCGGCGCGGACGTACTGGCCCACGTCGGCCGTCGAACCGCCCAGGAAGGTGCCGAACTGCTGCTCGAGCGGGAGCGCCTGCAGCAAAGACGCCGCCAAAAACAAAGGGACCAGTCGCATGTTCCTCCGATGCTCCTACTGAAACTGCTCGGAAGCAAGCCCCTTTGTGTCACAGGAAACGGGCTGTAGCGCAACGCCGCCCTCTCATGGTATTTTGGAAGAAGCGCACTTCGCTTCGGCAAGGTGCGCCACCACCCCATAGCGGGGACGTAGCTCAGTTGGTTAGAGCGCCGGCCTGTCACGTCGGA
>CAYUZM010000096.1:0-11657 GCA_964449665.1 uncultured Solibacteraceae bacterium | reverse complement strand
TTGTTCGGCATCAAACCGAACGACGTGTCGCACATCGCCGCGGCTGCGTTGATACTTGCCATTGCCAGCGCGACCGCGGCCTACGTGCCCGCGCGCCGCGCCTCGCGGTTGAATCCCGTCGAGGCGCTGCGCGAAGAGTAGCGTCGCGTCCGCGCCCCTACCAGGGCATCGTGCGCTTGGTGAACTTGCGTCCCTTCTCGGCGGCTTCCTGGCCGCCCGAGCCGATCATGACGCCTTCCTTGATCATCTCTTCGACGTCGTTCGGGCGCACGGTGTTGAGGAACGCCAGCTTGTTCTTCTTGCACGCCGCGAGCACGCGCGCGCGCGCCGCCTTCATGTCGGGATCGAGTTCGGCGTTCGGCACATGTCCGTCCGGCTTGGCGAGCGAGAGTCCCATGTCGCCGGGTCCCCACTCGGCGAAGGCGATGCCGGGCACGGCCGCGACCTTTTCCGCATTCGCGAGCGCGTACTTGTCTTCGATCTTCAACCCGAGCAGGAACTCGCCTTCGGGATTCAACGGCCACGGGTCGGCCTTCTTCATATACTCGGCCGGCGTGATGCCCCAGATGCTGGACGCGTAGCCTTGGCTGCCGTTGCCGAGCATGCCTTCGGGCAAACCGGGATGCGCCTTCGAATTTACGTAGCGCGCCGAAGAAACGAAGATTTTGATGGCCTCGGCGTCGCGCGCATGGCAGAGCAGAATACCGTGCACGCCGCAGAGCAACGTTTGCTGCACAACCCAGAAATTGGCGTGCATGTGGGCCGCGCTCACGCCGAGCACCGGCAGCGTGCAGATGACGGCGGGCGTGCGGTGGCCTGACCGCGTGGGACCGGCGTCGACGAGTCCTTTCATGAAGCCGCGCAACGCGGTGAAGTCCAGCGGGCCGTGCTCCATCTCATAGTTGATGTAGTCGGCCCAAGTGCCGGACGTGCCGCCCATCTTCTTGCCTTCTTCATAACCGCCGTGACCGCCGGTGTAGTAGATGGGCTGGCCGGAGGCAAGCAGTTCAACGGCGCGGTTAATCCGTTTCGGCTTGGGAGCCGGTTGCGCGGCGAGTGACGCGGCCGCCAGCGGTGCGGCGGCAAGAGCGTGGAGGAACGTGGATCGCTTCATGGGCACCTTTTATATAGGGCGTAAGGGGTGGGCGTCAACGGGGCGGGAGTTCAACTGTTCGACGGCGGGCGGATCAGGTAGCCGAACACGTATAGCGCGCTCAGGAAGAAGTTCGCCACCGCCAGCGAGGCGATGGAGATGATGTTGGCGAGCAAGTAGTGCAAGCCCAACGTGCCGACAAGCAGGCGCATGAGCAGCAAGTTGCCCGCCAGCGAGAGCAGTCCGTTGGAGACGTGAAACCGCCAAAGCCGCGCGAGGCGCTCGCCGCCGGAAGAAGGCCGGTCGGACCACGTCCAAAATTCGTGCCAGAGAAAGTTATGCACGATGGCGGTTTCCACGGCCGCCGCCGTTGCCCACAGGTAGTGAGGTTCGAACAGCGGTTTGTAGAAATACAGCGCCACGAGCTGCACCACAATGCCCAAAGCGCCCACGGCGTAGAACTTGGCCGCGCGCAGGGCGACTTCCTTCACGGCAGCCGTTCCTCGTTGTAGAGCTGGATGGTGTGCTTAATGGTGGAGATCACCAGCATCAGCGCCATACCCACCAGCCCGACGGCGCCGCCTACGTCGAATAGCAGCATTTGCTGGCCGGCGATTTTCACGCCGCCCCCGCGCACCAGGAGCGCGATGTTGCCGATGGCCAACAGAATGCGCAACTCGGTGGGCGAGAATTTCCAGAAGCTCAAGTGGAAGGTGCCGATCGTGTAGGTGGTGAGGTAGACCTCGATCGACAGCATGAAATAGGCGATCACCAGGGCCATGGCGAGCGGAAAGCTCATATAGCCGCTCAAGCCGAGCCCGCTCAGCAGGAAGAAGGTGCCGAACATGTCCACGACATGATCGACATAGAAGCCATAGCGCGGCCGCAGCCGTTGGCGGTAACGCGCGAGCGTGCCATCGAGCGAATCGCCGAACCAGTTCAGGATGAGAAAGCCGATGACCAGGATGAGCCCAATGCGGTCAGTCCGCGCGTACCAGTAGCTCAATCCCGCGCCGATGAGGCTGAGAAATCCCAACACGGTCAGGTGGTCGGAATTCACCGCCGCGGGCATGCGCGCGGCCAGCCAGAGCAGCGTTCGCTTTTCGAGCGGCGCCAAAATGCTGAGCTGTGCGCGGTTGGCGTCTTTAAACGCGGGTTTGGAGGCGTTGGGCGGCATTCGGAATCTTGGACGCTTCGGACTTGTTACAGGATACGAAAGAGGTGAGTCGCCGCGCCGGGTTCCGTATCATATAAGAGTGGGCAGTATGACAAGACGTAGGTTCGCCCAGGCGGCAACGCTTGCGGCGGCGATTCCCCAAACGGCGCCGGCGGCGGACTTGTCGCGGGAAACGCTGCACGCCTTCGACAACTACGTGCGGCAGCGCGAGCGGCGTCTCGAGGAAGAGCGGTTAAAAGCGGGATCGGCGCGATTCCTGTGGGTCGACGACGTGGCGCAGCGCCGCGAACGGGCGAAGGCCGGGCAAGTTGCGATTGCCGCCGGCGCGGAGAAGAACCCGCGCAACGTGCCGGGCGGCCTCATTCACGATTGGGCGGCGGGCGTGTTTGTTCCTTCGGCCAATCTTGCGCGCATCCTAAGCGTCGTGCAGGATTACGATCGCCACAAGCGGATCTACCAGCCCGAGGTGATGGACTCCAAACTGCTGCGGCGCGACGGCGACCAGTTCAACATCTACTACCGCTTGATGAAGAAAAAGGTGCTGACGGCGGTGTTGAATACTGAGCACGATGTTCGCTACTTCCCGCTCGGCGACGGCCGGGTGCATAGCCGTTCATATTCGACGAAGATCTCCGAAGTGGAAAGTCCAGGCGAAGGTGGGGAGAAGGAACTGCCGCCGGGAGACGGCCACGGCTTCCTGTGGCGCCTCAACTCTTACTGGCGATTTGCCGAGCGCGACGGCGGCGTCTACGTGGAGTGTGAGGCCGTTTCTCTTTCCCGCGGAATTCCCTTTGGGCTGGGCTGGATGATTGAGCCGATTATCCGGGATCTGCCGCAGGAATCTCTGGAGAAATCGCTGACCGCCACGCGCGCTGCGGCGAAGGGGTGAGGCTGCAACCGGAGGCCGCTCCGTTGCGTCCAATCGTCGTGAGGGTTACTCTGCAATGGTGAAGATCCACGTGGCGGTTCTGGTCTCCGTTCTGGCGGTTTCGGCCTTCGGCCAGGGACGCGTTGGCGGCGGCGGACATGGCGGTGGCGGGTACGGCGGCGGCGGACGCGGCCCTGGCGGACCTCCCCGCGGCGTATTTCCCGCGGCCCCCGCGCCGAGACCATTTCCTGGCGCCGGTTTTGGCAGCGTCGTGAATCCTTCCGGGGTTCCCCAGCAGTTCGGCGTGGTGAATCCGATCTACAGCCCCAATTTGAGCTTCGGCCAACGGTTGGGCGCGACGGTTACCGGTTCCGACTGGGCCGTGGGCGCTTACCATAAGCAGCCATGGCGCGGCGGCATCGTTCCGGTGCCCGTGTTCATTGGGGGCGGGTACGGCGGCTACGCGTCCACCTATCAGGCGCCTGTTCCGAACGTGACCGTCATCAACGCGCCGCAGCCTTCGCCGACGGTGATCATCAACCAGAGTTACGCGCCGGACCGCATGAACCCGCAGGTGACCGAAGTGGGACCGGATACGCCGGAGACAATGACCACCTACCAGGCTCCCGTGACCCAGAATCCCGAGGGGCGGCCGTTGCGCGAGGCGATGCGGGCACCAGCAAACGCCGAGGGCAAGCCGACGGTCTACCTGGTGGCGATGAAGTCGGGCGAGGTCTATACGGCGCTTGCGTACTGGCTGGAAGACGGGACGTTGCACTACATCACGACCAGGCACGCGCACAACCGCGCATCGGTTGAACTGGTCGATGCCGAGATGAGCCGGCAGTTGAATCAGGAGCGCGGTCTCGAGTTCACTCTAGGCCGCTGAACTGGCCGCGCGCGAGCCGCTGCACAAAGTCGAGATCGCCGTCGAGAAAATCGTATGCCGTCAGTTTGGACGGCGCTTCCCAGGCGATGGATTCAAACTCCAGATTGACTGGTTCGCCGGAAAATTTTGTGATGCGGTAGAAAATGAGCTGGATCGGCGGACGGCCCGGATACTGGTGTTCATAGCGCATCAATTCATGTTCGATCTCGGCCACGATGTCCAGCTCTTCGCGCAGTTCGCGTTCGAGGGCTTCGCGAGGATCTTCGCCGGTTTCCACCTTCCCGCCCGGGAACTCCCACTTGTACTCGTTCCAATCGCCGCGCTTGCGCTGGCCGATTAAGATCATGCCGTCGCGTTCGATGACGGCGGCGACCACGAGCACGCCGTGGCGGCTGAGTTGGGGGACCGGTTCCTGTGCGCTCATGCCAGTTCCAAATTACGGAATCGCTCCACCTCGTCAAGCGAAGCCGTTTCGATGGTTTCGAAGTTCTGCTGCCACCACCCCCAGGGAATCTCAAACAGTTGGGCGCGGGTGGAGAACTTCGAGCTCTCATGAATGAAGCAGGAGTGCGTGCACCAGCAGCCGTCGCGGGCGATGGATTCTGTTTCGCTTTTCACGGCGCTCGACGCCAGCGCGGCGGAGATGTCGAGCCGGTGGTCGCGTAGATCGCCGATGACGCCGCGCAGTTCGCAGGCGCGGAAGCGGCCATTGTGGTCGATCACCAGCGTGGTTTGTCCGGCGGTGCAGCGCATGGGCCACGGGGAAGGGCCGTCGTAGCACTTCTCCTGTATTTCGAAGTGCATGCGCAGGTTTCCCAGGTAGTACGCGGTGGCCATCTGCTTCGCGCCGGCGGGAAGGTGCGCGAACAGGCGCTGCGCGTAGTGGCGGTGCAACGGAAAGAGCCTGCGGTGAAGCTGCGCGACATCTTCGCGCGTCATCGCTTTCATGTCCGGGGCCGGCGTTACGCCGCGCACGACTTCGAAGTAGTGGCCGCTGGAATTCGTGTTCTCTGCGATCCATAGGCCGAGGTCGACCAACTCCGTGTAGTTGTCGCGCGTGATGACGCTCACGACATTGCGGCGCAGGCGCCGCACGTGGCGGTAACGCGCCTCCGTTTCGCGAATGGTCGCCAGCGTGCGCGTGAAGTTGTTCGGCACGCCGCGAATCGCATCGTGCGTGTTCGCCAGCCCGTCGAGCGAGAAGTTCAGGTCGATGGCGACATCGTCGCCGGTTTGCGCGAGGGCCTTGTCGAGGATAGGGAAGAGCTTTTCGGGCAACAGCCCGTTGGTGGGCAGGTTGATGTTGCGCACGCCGTTGTTGCGCGCGAACATGCCGATGATCTCGCCCAGTTCCTCGCGCAGCGTCGGCTCGCCTCCGCTCAGCCACAGCTTGCGAAAGGGCGGAGCGGTTTCCGAGAGGCGGCGGATTTCATCGAAGGTGAGATCGTCGCGGCTGTTCAGCTTGTCAAAATAGAAGCAGGTGCGGCAGAGCGAATTGCAGCGCGAGGTGACAAAAAGAAAAAGAGCGTTGAAGGCGGGCGTGCGGATGCGGTCTTGAAGGATCCGGAGGTAAGTCGCGCCTGCCATTGTCGAAATGAAACCTCCATAATAATGCACAGACGGTGATGCATAGCGAAAAGTTGCTGGAACACTTTCAGAATCCCCGCAATGCCGGCGAGCTGAGCGATGCCACCGTGCGCGTGGATGTAGAGAATCCGGCGTGTGGCGATCAGATGCGGCTGACGGCGCGCGTGGAGAACGGTGTGATCGCGGAGGTCCGCTACCAAGTGCGTGGCTGCACGGCTTCCATCGCGGCGGGAAGCGCGCTCACGGAGTGGCTCACGGGGCGGCGGTTGGCCGAGGCCGCCACGCTTCGAGGCATCGAGATTGAAGCAGCGCTCGACGGGCTGATCGCCGAATCGAAACACGCCGCCGTTTTGTGCGTGGACGCGGCGCGCGAACTGGCGAGGCGCGGATGAGCACAACCGCGGCCGGCGAGTTGACGCGCGAGCAACTGCTCGCCGCCTATCGCGCGATGCTGCTCGCGCGGCGGCTGGACGACCGCGAGATCCTGCTCAAGCGGCAAAACAAGATCTACTTTCAAATTTCCGGCGCCGGCCACGAAGCGATTGGCGCGGCGGCGGGGCTTGCGCTGCGGGCGGGTTCGGATTGGATCTTCCCCTACTATCGCGACCGCGCGTTGTGCCTGATGCTCGGCGTGACGGCCGAAGAGATGTTGCTGCAGGCGGTGGGCGCGGGAAGCGATCCGGCCAGCGGCGGGCGACAAATGCCGTCTCATTGGAGCGCGCCGGCGCTGCGGATTGTCAGCGCCAGTTCGCCCACGGGCACGCAATACCTACAAGCCGCGGGCTGCGCGCATGCGTCGAAACTGCTGGAGCCGGAGGGCAGGGAGGTAACGCTCGTCTGCTCCGGTGATGGCGCCACAAGCGAGGGCGAATTTTGGGAAGCGATGAATGCGGCCTGCCTGGAAAAGCTCCCCCTGGTGTTCCTCATCGAAGACAACGGCTATGCGATCTCCGTGCCGGTGGAAAAGCAAACGCCCGGAGGAAACGTCTCACGGCTGCTGGAAGGGTTCTCCGGCTTGATGCGATTGGAATGCGACGGCACCGACATGCCCGCCACCTACGAGACAATCTCGCAGGCCGTTGCGTGGTGCCGCGAAGGGCATGGGCCCGCGCTCGTGCACGCCACCTGCACGCGGCCCTATTCGCACTCTTTGAGCGACGACGAGACGATGTATAAGACCGCCGCCGAGCGCGAGGCCGAAGCCGCGCGTGACCCCGTGCTGCGCTATCCGGAATGGCTTGTGCGCGAGGGCTATCTCGAACGGCGCGCCATGCAGAGGATCGCGCACGACGTGGAAGAGGAGGTGGAAGCCGCCGCTGAACGGGCCTTGCGCGCGCCGGGTCCGGCGGCCGGCAGCGCCCTGCATTTTCTCCATTCGGACAAGGCCGATATCCCGGGCGCGCAGTTCCGCTCAGGGCCCAGGCCGCAGGGCGAACCGCGCCCGATGGTGGAAACGATCAACCGCGTGCTTCACGAAGAGATGGCGCGCGATCCGCGAATCGTGGTGTTTGGAGAGGATGTCGCCGATTGCAGCCGCGAAGAGAACCTCGCGCAAGTCAAAGGGAAGGGCGGCGTATTCAAGGCAACACAGGGGCTGCAACGCGCCTACGGCTCGCAGCGCGTGTTCAACTCGCCGATTGCGGAGGCGGCTATCGTGGGACGCGCCATCGGCATGGCCGTTCGCGGCATGAAGCCGGTGGTGGAGATTCAGTTCTTCGACTACATCTGGCCCGCCATGATGCAGATTCGCGACGAGCTGGCGACGATGCGCTGGCGCAGCGCCAACGGCTGGTCGTGCCCGGTCGTGGTGCGCGTCCCGATTGGCGGCTATCTCACGGGCGGCGCGATCTATCACAGCCAGTGCGGCGAGGTGCTGTTTACTCACATCCCCGGATTGCGCGTCGCCATGCCATCGAATGCGCTGGACGCCTGCGGACTGCTGCGCACGGCCATACGTGGCGACGACCCGGTGCTCTTCCTCGAACACAAGAAGCTCTATCGCGAGGCGTACAACCGTTCGCCGCACGCCGGCCCTGGCTACTGCATTCCATTCGGCCGTGCCCGGATCGCCAAGACTGGCTCGCGGCTCACGATCGTCACGTATGGGGCGCTGGTGCATCGCGCGTTGACGGCGGCGGCGGCCATTGAGAAGCGCGATCCCCACGCCAACATCGAAGTGATCGACCTGCGTTCGCTTGCGCCCATTGATTGGGACACGATCTACACCAGCATCCGCAAAACCTCGCGGCTTCTCGTTGTGCACGAAGACATGCTGACCCACGGCTTCGGCGCCGAGATTGCCGCGCGCGCCGCCGATGAGTTGTTCTCCGATCTCGACGCGCCGGTGGGACGATTGGCGGCTCTGGATACATGGGTTGGATATAATCCCGGCCTGGAGGCGGAGATTCTGCCGCAGGTCTCCGATCTCATTCGCGAGGCCGAAAGACTGTTGCGGTACTAAACACAATGGCGCAGAAAATTTTCGATGTCGTGATCGTCGGTTCGGGCGCGTCCGGCGGCACGCTCGCGGGTCATCTTGCGGGCATGGGCGTGGATGTCGCCGTGGTCGAGGGCGGACCGCCCATCAACACGCGCACCGACTTCAACACGCACGGCATGCCGTTTCAGTTTCCCAACCGGCACATTCCCACGATGAAGCCCGGCAAGCAAGGCTTCGAGAGTGAGCGCGCGCGTGGCGTCGGCGGCAAGAGCCTCACGTGGAATGCCGTGGCATGGCGCTTTTCCGAGCGCGATTTCCAGGGCAAGTCGCACGACGGAGCGGGTGAGAATTGGCCGCTTCGCTACGCGGACATGGCTCCCTGGTATGACAAGATCGAGCGCGAAGTGGGCGTGTGCGGCAACCTCGACGGTCTCGAGGATTTGCCCGATGGCGTGTTCCTTCCGCCCGTGCCGATGAAGTGCACCGACGTCGCCGTGAAGCGCGGCGCGGCAAAGCTCGGCGTGAAGGTGATTCATGTGCGCAAGGCTACGCTCTCGCGCGCGAAGTTCGGCCGGCCTGCCTGCCATTTTTGCGGCAACTGCATGGCGGGCTGCGACGTGGTGGCCAAGTACAACTCGGCCGACGTGCATTTGCGGCCCGCGTTGAAGACGGGGAAACTCGAAATCTTCCACAACTCGATCGTGCGCGAAGTCACGGTCAACGAAGAGAACCGCGCCACGGGCGTATCGTTTCTGAACCGTGAAACAAAGGCCGAAGGCGAAGTGCGCGGGCGCGTGGTGGTGGTCAGTTGCGCGTGCGTGCAGAGCGTCGCGCTGCTGCTGATGTCGAAATCGCGCCTGTATCCGAACGGCCTTGCCAATTCGAGCGGCCATCTGGGAAAGCACTTCATTCCGCACTTCACCGGCGGCGTGCAGTGCTTCCTGAAGGACTTCATCGGCAAGGGCGGCGTGAACGACGAGGGCTTTCTCGATCACGCCTACGTGCCGTCGTTCATGCACAACCGCAAGCGCGGCTACGCGCGCAGCTTCGGTGTGCAGTTCAACTATCAGAACCACCGTGCCGTCGGCTGGGCGCGCAGTCTGCCGGGAATGGGCAAGGCGTTCAAGGAATCCGTGCAGGCGCGCTATCCGGCATTCCTCACGTTCTCGCCGTATGGCGAGATGCTGCCGAATGCGAAAAGCTTTATCGATTTGGATGAGACGAAGCGGGACGCGCACGGCCTTCCGCTCGCGCGCCGCCACGTCTTCTGGGGCGACAACGATCGGAAGATCTTCAAGGACATGTCGGCGTGGAGCGTGAGAATTCTTGAGTCGGCCGGAGCCGAGATTCTGAGCGTGCAGGAGGAGCCGCGCACGAACCACGAACTGGGCGGCGCGCGCATGGGCGCGGATGCGCGTACGAGCGTGGTGAACCAGTGGTGCCAGTCGCACGACGTGAAGAACCTCTTCGTCGTCGACGGCAGCGTGTTTCCTTCGGCGAGTGAGAAGAACCCGACGCACACGATGATGGCGCTGGCGGCGCGTACGGCCGCCTACATCGCAGAGGGCCTGCGCAAAAAGGAGTTGGCATGAGCGACCGCCGTGAAACACTCAAGATTCTGGGCGCGATCGGCGCCACGTGCGCCACTCCATTTTCGTCGAACGAACTCTACGGCCAGCATG
The DNA here is from genome assembly GCA_964449665.1 of uncultured Solibacteraceae bacterium. GTDB lineage: Bacteria > Acidobacteriota > Terriglobia > Bryobacterales > Bryobacteraceae > JAFLBB01. The sequence continues at coordinate 1,921 of CAYUZM010000096.1, read as the reverse complement.
CCGGTCACAATGGCGCGCCGCTGGTGCAGTTGCAGTTGCCCGCCGCGCCGAAGAACCTGAGCGCGGACGAGTACAAGCTGATCTCCTGCCTGGCCGATCTCATCATTCCCACCACGAACACGCCGGGCGCGGTTGCGGCGGGCGTGCCGCAGTACATCGATCAGGTCGCGGGCGCCAACGCGGGCGTGCGTCAACTGATCGCGCGCGGTTGCGTCTGGCTGGACCAGCATTCCCGGAAAGAACGCCGCAAGCGTTTTCTGGAACTGGCCGTTGAAGAGCAGGTGGCTTTGCTCACGCCCATCTGCGAGCGCGCCGACAAGCTGACGGCAGGCAAGACGAACGATCTCGGCGCGCAATTCTTCAAGACCGTAAAGAGCCTGACCGCCGACGGTTATTTCACCTCGAAGATCGGCTTGGTGGACACGCTCGGATACACGGGGAATACCGTGCTGAGCGAGTATCCGAACTGCGAAGGGTAGCGAAAGACCTCACCAATTCACGTTGATATTGGTGATCACCTGATCTTTGATCTCGTTGGTTTCGGAGTAGTCGGGCGAGCCGTCGCGGCGCAATGTGATCTTGTGGTGTCCCGCTGGCAGCGTCAACGTGGTGGGCGTCCGTTCGTTGCGCGCCTTGTCGTCGACCAGGATCGCCGCTCCCGGCGGGTTGGAGCGAATCATCAATGTGCCCTCGGACCGCAGCAGGCTCACGTTCACGGTGGTCTCTTGCGGAAGATTCACGATGCGCACCGTGGGCCGGTAGCCGGGCAAAGTGAACGCCAGCGTGTGGCGTCCATTCTCAAGCGACTGTGGGCATGGCGTGACGCAGGAACTTCTGCCGCTGTCGACGGAGACTGTCGCTCCGCCGGGGACGGTAATGATATCGAGTATCGTCGTCCCGGGTGGCACTTCGGAGGGCGGCGTGGTTCGTGGCGGAGGAGCCTTGGCTGCCGCCTTTGTCTCGACCGGCGTGGACGTAGGTGTGGGTGTTTCGACCGGCGTTTCCGGCACCGAGCCGGTCTCAGGCGGAGGCGGTGCGTCCTGTGGCGGAAGCATCGGGCTGGGCTTGCCATCCGCGTTCGGATCGGCGGCCACCGGCGGCGGTTCTACACCTGTTTCCGTTTGCGTGGTTGCGACGTAGGGGCGGTTCAGATAGTAGAGGTAGCCCGCGCCCGCAAGGGCGAGAAGGCCGAACACCGTGAGCACCGCGGGCCAGCGCCGTCGCACCTGCTCGGTCGATTCCTCTGAAGGACGCCGGCGCGGAGGAGGCAGCGGCGAGGGAGCGGGCGCGCCGGACATGGAGCCGGAGGCGATCATCGTCTCTTGCGTGGCGGCCGCTCCTTGTGGAATTGGACGCCATCCGGTGGAGTCGTTCAACGCCGATTCGAGCGCGCGCACGAACGCCGTGCACTTCAAAAATCGCTGCTCCAGGTTCTTGTCCATCGCCTGTGCAATGACGCGCGAGACCGGCTCCCGGAGGCTTGCGTTCAGCAGGTGCGGCGACGTCGGCTCCTGTTTCACGATCTGATAGAGCAGCCCCGGCAGCGTGTCACCGGCGAACGGCTTCTCGCCGGTGAGCAGTTCATAGGTGATGACGGCGAGCGCGAACTGGTCGGAGCGTCCGTCGATAGGTTTGCCCTCAATCTGCTCGGGCGACATGAAGCTCGGCGTGCCGAGGATGGTGTCGGCCTGCGTCATGTTTTGCGAGGCGATTTTCGCCACGCCAAAATCAGTAATTTTCACCGCGCCGGAGTCGGCGATCATGATGTTCGCCGGTTTGACGTCGCGATGGATGATGCCGCGGGCGTGGGCGTAGGCCAGCCCCTCGGCGATGGCCAGGCCGATCTCGACCACCTTGCTCCAGGGCAGCGGTCCCGACGCGGGGGGGGCGCGGAAGGTGGGGCCCCCCGGCCATTCAGTGG
>CAYUZM010000095.1:0-11670 GCA_964449665.1 uncultured Solibacteraceae bacterium | reverse complement strand
TCTGCTCGGCGTCCGCGGCCTCGGCGATCGCCGAGGCCGCGGACGCCGAGCAGATGGCGGTGGCGATGAAACTGGCGACGCAGGCCGGCCGGGTGGCGGTTCTGGCGGGCCGCATGACCAAACGGCTGTATGCCTCGGCCAGTTCGCCGTTGGCCGGTGTTGTGCGATAGCGCCGGGTTCGTGTATGATGTAGATTACGGCTATTGGCCCGTGGGCTGTCTGTCTGACAGTCCGCTCTGAAAGCCTCCAGTTCCCAAACGTTAGAGGTTGAGTTATGTACGCAGTGATCGAAACCGGCGGTAAGCAGTATCGCGTCGCGACCGGCGAAACGGTGCGCGTGGAAACGCTGCCCGGCGAAAAAGGCAGTGCGGTGGAATTCACCCCGCTGGCCGTGGTTCGCGAGGCAGGCGACGTGGTGACCGGCGGCGCGCTAAGCGCGGCCAAGGTCAAGGGCACCATCGCCAACCACGGACGCGCCGACAAGGTGATCGTCTTCAAGTTCAAGCGCAAGAAGCAGTACAAGCGCACGATCGGCCACCGGCAGAACTTTACGGCAATCAAGATTGAGGAGATCTCGGCCTAATTCGCCGGGACCGCTGAGGAGTAAACCATGGCAAGTAAAAAAGGAATGGGCAGTTCCCGGAACGGGCGCGATTCACATTCGCAGCGTCTGGGAGTGAAGGCCTTCGCGGGAGAGTTGGTTTCCGGCGGTTCCATCCTGGTCAGGCAGCGCGGCACGCGCTTCAACCCGGGCGAGAACGTCGGCATCGGCAAGGACGACACGTTGTTTGCAAAAATTCCCGGCGTTGTGGAGTTCCGCGACCGTGGCCGGCAGGGCCGGTTCATCAGCATCCGTTCAGCTTCGTAGCATTAGTCAGCCTGCATCTCAATCGGCCGCCGGTGCAGCCACTGGCGGCCATTTTTCTGTCTACCCCCCTAACCCGAAGTCAGGTGCCGCGTGTTCATCGATGAAGTAAAGATCCGTATCAAGGCTGGCAATGGCGGCAATGGCTGCATGGCCTTCCGGCGGGAGAAGTTCGTTCCCAGCGGCGGACCATCGGGCGGCGACGGCGGGCGGGGCGGCGACATCGTACTCGAAGCCAGTAACCACTACAACACGCTGCTCCACTTTCGCTTCAACCCCGAACATTCGGCCGAGCGCGGCCGCCACGGCGAAGGTAGCAACAAGAAGGGGCGCGAAGGAAACGACGTGGTGCTGCCCGTGCCGGTGGGAACCATCGTCTACGACCATGCCACCGGCGAGCAGTTGCACGACTTCACCCAACCCGGCGAGCGTTGCGTGGTGGCGCGGGGCGGCAAGGGCGGCCGCGGGAACGCGCGCTTTGCAACGCCCTGGCACCAAACGCCGACCGAACATGAACCCGGTTCGCTGGGCGAAGAGAAGATGCTCCGGCTGGAGTTGAAACTACTGGCCGACGTTGGGCTGGTAGGTTTCCCCAACGCGGGCAAATCGACCCTCATCAGCGTGCTTTCGGCGGCGCGGCCGAAGATTGCCGACTATCCGTTCACGACGCTCGAACCGAACCTCGGCGTCGTTTCCACCCAGGATCAGCGCACGTTTGTCGTGGCCGACATTCCGGGGCTCATCGAAGGCGCGCACGAAGGCGCGGGGTTGGGCATCCGGTTTCTGCGCCACGTCGAGCGGACGCGGCTGCTCGTTCATCTGGTCGACATCAGCGAACTGAGCGGGCGCAAACCGGCCGACGATTTCAAAATCGTGCTCAAGGAACTGGAAGGCTTCAGCCCGGAACTGGCGGCAAAACCGATGTTCGTGGTCGCAACCAAGCTGGACGCGGCGCAGGATCCGAAGCGGCTCGACAGTTTGCGGCGCATGGCGTCGCGGCGGAAATTGCCATTCTTCAAGATCTCGGCGGTGACCGGCGAGGGCATCGAGGAGTTGAAGTTTGCGATTGCCCGGCAGGTGCTGGGCGCGTAGACCGGCGGCTGCCGCGCCAAAACCGGCGGCGTGCGAGGGTGAGTGTGCCATAATCGCGAGGTGAAATACCGCCATCGCGTCCTCGGGTTCCTTTTTCTCTTATCCGTCATTACCTATATCGATCGCGTCTGCATTTCGGTCGCCGGCAAGACCATGCAGGAGGATCTGGGGATCACTCCCGACAAGTGGGGGTGGATTGTCGGCGCCTTTGCGCTGTCGTACGCGGCGTTCGAGATTCCCAGCGGAGCGATGGGCGACCGGATTGGGCCGCGCAAGGTACTGACGCGGATCGTCATCTGGTGGTCGGCGTTTACGAGTCTGACCGGAGTCGTGAAGACGTTCCCGGCCCTGCTCGGCGTACGGTTCCTGTTTGGCGCGGGCGAGGCGGGTGCTTATCCGAACGCTTCGGCGGCGATTTCACGCTGGTTTCCCTTTGTGGAACGGGCGCGGGCGCATGGGATTGTTTGGATGGCGAGCCGCGTGGGCGGCGCGATTTCACCGCTGCTGGTGGTGCCGATTCAGGCAGCCTACGGCTGGCGCATGAGCTTCATGGTGTTCGGCGTGATGGGCGTGGTGTGGGCGATCCTTTGGTACGTCTGGTTCCGCGATCACCCGTCGCAAAAGCCGGGCGTGACGGCCGAGGAGCAGGCGGAGATTGGGTCGGGGGCGGCGCCGGATGCGCATGTCGCACTGCCGTGGGGACAGGCATTGCGGAGTTCGAACCTGTGGTGGATCATGCTGATGTACCACACCTATTGCTGGGGTTCGTTTTTCTACCTCTCCTGGCTGCATACGTTCCTCGAAAATGGACGCGGGTTCAGCAAAGGGGACCTGGTGGCGTATTCGTGGCTTCCTTTCGTTTTTGGCGGGACGGCGAACCTGCTGGGCGGCGTCACGAGCGACTACCTGGTGAAGCGAATTGGATTGAAGTGGGGACGGCGGACGGTTGGAATCGTCGGGCTGGGCGCGTCGGCCATCTTCATGAGCGCGACCACGCTCACCGACGACAAGCTGCTCAGCGTTCTGCTGCTGGCGCTCGGTTACGCCGGGTCGGACTTCATGCTTCCGGTGGCGTGGGCAGTGTGCCTGGACGTGGGCAGGAAATATGCGGGCACGGTGACGGGCGCGATGAACACGGCCGGCCAAATCGGCTCGTTCCTGACGTCGGTGGCGTTTGGCTACATCGTGACCCACTTTGGCAGCTACGACGCCCCTCTCATTCCGATGGGAATTCTCACCGGGATCAGCGCGCTGCTGTGGTTCAAGATCGATCCCACGATCGAGTTGATCAAGGAACCGGAAGCGATTCAACCGTCGGCAAAGGCAGCCTAGCGTCGGGGACCCGCGTGCGGCGGCGCACACTGGAGCGGATGCGCGGCGCGCCCGTGCGGCCCGGCGTGGAGCAGCGCAGAGCGCCTGCAAGGAGCATCCACCACACGGCAACTCCCAACCGGTGAAATGGGAAATCGACCAGGGCGTGCACCAGCACGACGGGAATTCCAAGGGCCCAGATGGACTGCCGGAAGCCGCCGAGCAGGCGCAGGTTGAAACAGACGAAGAGGCCGAGAACGACGAGCCCGCCCTCGACTGCCAGTTGCAACCAGTCGGTGTGAGCGAGATTGACGAACCGGCCGTTGTCGAACAGGGCGTAGGCGGGAGAGGCGGCCGGGAACGTTCCCAACCCGAAGCCGGCCAGAGGCCGGTCGGCGAACATGGCAGCGCCGGATCGATAGATTTCGCGGCGGAAGACAAACGGGTCAGAGTATTGGAGCCGGACCGCCAGGCTGCCATCGCCCAGCATGACGACGCCCGCCGCGATCGCGACGACGGCCGCGGCGAAGGTCAACTTCCAATGGAGCTTGTGCCCCCGGCTGATGAGGAACGCGAATAGGATGCACTCGGCCAGGACAAGGATTGCGCCCGCGCGGCTGCCCGAGTTGATCACCGATCCAGCGAGCGCGGCCGCACTCAGCAACCAGAACCAGCGCGTCCGGCCGGGACGCATCCCGAGCCAAAGCAACACGGGCAGTGCAAGTTCGGCAAAGCAGGCGTAGGTATTGCGATTGGCGAAGGTGCCGGCGTAGGCGTCGGCGGCAACCGAGCGCATCGATTCGATCCCCAACCTCCCGGCATATGGTTGCAGGAGCGCGACCCAGGCCAGAACAGAGGCGAGAATGGCGAACGCGGCAAGCATCCGGTTCCTCTGTTGCTTGTCCGCGCAAACCTGCGTCGCGAAATAGAAGACCAGGGCGAGAGAAGTCCAGTAGACAATCGCCAGCAGTGAGGCGTTGGCATAGACAGTAGAGCCACAAAGGACCTGTAACGCGCCCCAGCCAGGGATGGCGAGCAGGAACCATACGGCAGGTTCAGACGTTTCGAGGCGGCTGTCGCGGCGGACGGCAAGCCAAATGCAACCCGTGGCCAGCAACAACATGGCAGATAAGCGGGGAGCCCACGAGCCGCCAATCCATGAGGTGAGTGTCGCCACGGCGCATGCGGCGAGCACCAACCACGGGGATGCCTGCTGGCTCAAACCTGCTCCCGCGCCAGCAGGTCAGCCGCGCTGGAGGTAGCGCGCGATGGGGAGGTCCCGCGTTGTCCACCGACTTCCTCGGCCAAGTGAACCAATGACTCGATGTTGGTGGGCGCCATCTCGCACTGGCGGTGGATGGATTGCAGCCGGGCCGGGACGTGCGCCCTCAGCGCCTCCACCCACGGAATCAGGATCCCGGACTTGTGCCGCCGCCCGAACTCGCACCATAGGTTGATATAGCCGGCCTCGCCCAAGGGAACGCGCAACTGCCAGCTCGGCATCTCAACCCCGGGGCGGCGCGTTTCAAACTCTTCCTTCAGCAGGCTCGCCTGGAGCCGGGTGAATTCGAACATCTGCGACGACTCACGGATCACCTCCCAGCACTCCCCAGCCGTCTGCGCGGACTGGATCCGCTTCTCGAAGGACTGAACGGCCAGGTGCCCGTGAACGAGACGCTGCACGGCGCCCGAACGCAGCGTGCGCCCGGCGGCGTAAAACTCGTTGTAGCCAAGATGCTGGATGCCGACCCATGTGGCGGCACAGAAGAGGATGATGATGAGCCCGCCGACCTGGTTGGACAACACGCTTTGCAGCAGGCTGAGTCCGGCATAGAACCCGCACACGGCGTAGAGCACCAGCACGACGCGCCGGTCGGTCATCCCGAGGTCGAGCAGACGATGGTGGATGTGCCCGCGGTCCGCGGTGAAGATCGGCTGGCCGCGCAGCCAGCGGCGGGCGATGGAGAGACAGACATCCAAAAGAGGAATGGCCAGCGCCATGAGCGGCGCGGTCATGCCGAGGAGCGTCGCCGACTTTTGGCTCCAGATGACCCCGTAGCTCCCCAGCAGGAAACCAATGAGCAGGCTGCCCGAGTCGCCCAGAAACACCGAGGCGGGATTGAAGTTGTAGCGAAGGAAGCCGAGAAGCGCGCCGGCGAGCGGAAGCGTAACCAGGGCGAGCGTGTCGTTGCCGTGGAGGATGGCGGCGAGAAACGTTGTGAGCGTGGCGAACAGGCCCATACCCGAGGCAAGGCCATCCAGACCGTCAATCAGATTAAACGCATTCGCGCACATCACCAGCCAGACGAGCGTCAGGGGCAGACTGAGCCAGTCGGCCACCTGATAGCCGGCAAGCGAGGAGATGCGAACCCCGGATGCGTACGCGCCCACCGAGGCCAGCAGTTGTCCGGCAAGTTTTTGCCACGGCGCCAATCCGATGACGTCGTCCAGCAATCCCGTCAAAAAGACGACTCCCGCCGACAGGATCAACGGAACGATCAGGGGCATCGTAGCGAAGAGATGGGATCCCGACTCCGAAATCAGCGACAGCAAGACATAGGGGGCCACATAGGCGATGGCGATCGGGATGCCGCCAATGCGCGGCACGGCGCGCTGATGGAGTTTGCGTCCGCCGTCGGGTTCGTCCACCAGGTTGTACCGGAGGAAGGCATTCCGCACGAGCGGCGTCAGCAGCAAGGTTATCAGGAACGAACCGATGCTGATTCCGATCAGTGTCTGCATGTTCATCGCTCACACCCTCTTGTCCGGCGAGGCGGACTAGGGGCGTGGCGCCTCCAATACCGCCTGGTACAGCCGCAGAATGCTGTCAGCCATCACGTCCCGGCTGAAGAGCCGCTGCGCGCGTGCGCGCCCGGCTAAACCCATTGCCAATCTCTTCTCTTCGTCCGAAAACAGGGACTGAATAGCCCCAGCCAGCGCTTTCGGATCGGCCGGGGGCACGACGAAGCCCGTTTCGCCGTGACGGTTCACCGCGCGCACTCCCGTGGGCAGATCCGTGCTTACCACCGGCAGCGCCGCGCCCATGGCCTCGACCATGACGAGACCGAAGGCCTCGCTCCGTTCGCACGACGGAAGGCAGAATACGTCGGCATCCCGGTAACACCGCAACAGCTCCGCGCTGTCGAGACGTCCTGTGAATTGCACTCGGGATGCCAATCCAAGCCGCCGGGCGAGGGCCTCCAATTCGCCGCGCATCTCGCCGTCTCCCGCCAATACCAGTTCGCCCTCCCAATGCGCCATCGATTCCAGGAGGAACTGAAATCCCTTGTAATAGCTCAGCCGGCCGACCGCCAATACGCGCCGCGCGGTTGAACCTTTTCGCGCTGCGGGATTCAGGCTGAGAAACGGCCGCAGATCAATGCCAAAGGGAATGACAAAACACTTGTCGCGCCATTTGCTCAGCACCTTCGAACCGTCGATCAACTCCTGGCTCCCGGCGATGATGGCCTCGGCGCGCCTCATTCCGCGTTCCAGAATGGGACGATACAGCCATTTCAGTTTCCGTTGCCGGACGATGTCGCTGTGATAGTGGATCACCAGGCGCCCTCGGTGGCCCGCCAGCAGATAAAGAGCGAGTGCGAGCGGGTTCGGCTCGTGCAGATGAACGATCTCGGCCGGCTCACGGCGCAGCGCCGACCACAGGCCTGGCGTGATCGGCTGCGAGAACAACGTGCGCCAGTTGGGCAGCCGGACCAGGCGAAATCCCGCCGAGCGCTCCTCTTCCAGACAATCTTTGTCATTGGCGACGACGACGCTCAACTCCACGCGGGGCGAAATCGTCTCACAAATGTCTTTCAGCACGGTTTCCATCCCGCCCCAGCGCGGCGGATAGTATTTCCCGATCTGCAGCACTTTGATCATCGGTACATCCCCGCGCGCGCGCTCCACCAACGCTCCGCGCGTTCGGCGGCCAGACAGGCGCCGCAGCAGGCGTAGAAGTAGCCCATGACGCGCCAGTTATACGGAAATTCGCCAAACAGCGAGGCCGTGGCAAGGCCGAACAGCGCCGCCTGCAAACCCGAGGCCAGTGCGCGCAGTTCGGGCTGGAGGCTTTGCGCGGCGATGCGTTTGAACCGGCGCCAAAGCTGGACGAAGAGCACGCACCACAACACGAACCCGAACGGGCCGGCGTCGTACCAGATGGTGAGCGGAAAGTTGTAGAGGCTGCGGCTCAGGCCGCTGGTGAACTTTGCCAGATGTTGTTCGGCCACAAAGCGGTAGGCCGAATGGCCGTGTCCGGCCAACCAGTAGCTGTCCCATTCAAAGACGGGTGCGTTCAGCATGATCGACAACCGGCTGCTGGCCGAGCCGTCGATCGCCAGTTCTTCAAACAGAATGGACTCAAACCGCACCCAGGTGGTGGCCCAAAGGTTGGGGAACAGCAATTGCGCGATCAGAACGATGACCCCCAGCCCAAACGTAACCGCCATGGTCTGTCCGATGGTGATCTTGCGCAGCCGGCTATAGGCAACCCCGGCGGCCAGAATGGGCGTGCGTGAGGCGCTGAGCACCACGCCCGCCGCCGCGGCGGCAACCGTGATCAGGGAGGAGACCGTGGTGCGGCGCCGGAGTTGCGTGGCGTAAGCAAGCGCGATCGAGCCGCCCACCATCATGAAGACACCGAAGTTGACCGGGTCCTCCGAGGCGCCGAAGCGCAGCGGGTCGAGCGTTCCGAAGAAGCTCGACGCCCGAGGGAACAGTCCCGCCGAGCGGTAGGAGCTGGTGCGGAGCGCTTCGACGATCTCGTAAATCGCCAAAACCGCCGAGGCGCATAGTGTGATGGTGAGGCAACGGCGCAAGATCCGCAGCAGCGCCTGCGTGCGGGCGATGGGCATGACGGCCGGTATGAGGATGAGCACGGACCCGTACTGCAGCCATTTCAAATAGTAGAGAAGACTCACCATCGACTGTGAGGATTCCAGCCGCGTCGCGTTGAGCGCAATTACAAGGGGATACAACACCGCGAGTCCGAGAAAAGCCGCCGGGAACAGTTCCATGCGCTTGCCCGCGCGCGTCAACTGGCGGATTCCGGCTCCCAGCAGCAGCGCGAGAATCAGCGGGTCGTCCAATGCGAAGTAAAGGCCGCGCGTACTCACCTGTTGGGCGCCCAAACGGTCTTGCACCACGCGGATCACAGGGAACATCGGCGTGGTGAGCAAAAGCAGACCCACCAGCTTTTCCGGCGCCTGAAGGGCAAGCCAGAAGCTGAATGGCAGCGCCGCCCACACCAGCAGCGGCTGCCCCTCGATATAGGCGCCCAAGCCGATGGCGACGATTAGGAATCCCATCAGATTGGGAAGGAACGCCCGGCCTTGCCCGGTCGTGCGCTCGCGGGAGTGGCCGGGCGTGGGCACGGCCCAGTAGGCCGCCAGAACGCCGGATTGTACTCTTTGTGTGGAATCAGTCACGGTTTCGCATCACCCTTCAGGCCACTTTCCGCGCGGTCAGCCACTGCGCGACGGGCCGGAACCCGCCGGTGTGGTACTCCCACGCCAACCAGATCAGAATCAGGCAGTTCCACCCCATCACCTGAAACAGGGAGGGCCACTCGGGACGGACTAGATAGCTCGATACGGCGCCGCAGGCCGCCACCACCAGGAACCGGACCCAGACGCGAGAGCCTACCGCCAGGTTGAGTTCGCTGCCCCAACCGGCGGCTACGGTTCCCGAAACGAACCCAATCGCGAGCGACAACGGCAGCGCGTACACACCGAGCATGGGCGCAAGCACGGGCAGGCTCGCCAGGTTTGCCACCAGGGCCACCACCACCCACCGCGTACTTTTGGCGGCGCTGCCGAGTACAGATTCGCCGGTCAAGGTCACCGAGTACATTCCGTAGGAAAGCGCGGCCAGAGCGAAAAGTACGATCAGGGCCGGCTGCCGCGCATAGGGATCGCCAAGCAACGCCTGCAGGACGCCCGCGCCATTGGCGGCCGTGATCGCGGCGGCGAAGGTTCCCGCCAGCACGATGCAGGCGCGCACGTCGGCCAGAATGCCGCGCGCCGATTCCGGGCTGGCCGCGGCGCGCGTGGTGAGCACCGGAACTACGGCATCGACGCAACTGCTGATGAACACGACGGCGAGCGAGTAGAACCGGCGCAGGACATAGTAGGTCACCAACATCTCCACCTGAAAGAACATCGCCACAAGCAACTGGTCGAGTTGCGTTGCGCCGTAGCGCAGCAGCGAGCTGAAATAGTAGTGGCGGGAATCGGACCAGAACTCTCTCCACGCCACCACGCCGCCCGCGCTCGAAAGCCACTCGCGCAGCGGTTTCCACGCGGGCAGCAGACTGGCGGCCGAAAGAACCAACGTCAGGCGCAGGAACGGTTCCAATCCCCAGCCAAAGGCGTAAACGGCGGCGATGGGGGCAAGCCGCTGGGTCAGACTGAACCAGGTATTCCATACGGCCAGGCGCTGCATGTCGCCGAAACATTGGAGAACCACGAGGAAGCTGCCGGAAAGACTCTGCAGCACCATGGCCGCAAGCGAGAGCGTCCACGGCTCCAACCGGTTCGATGGCGCCACCAGGTCCGGCCGCCCCGCCCAGGCGCCCCACCAGGTGAGGACGCCGCCCGCAACCAGCGGCGCCGCCGTGCAGTAGGCGTAGGTGCGGACCATCCGCGAAGCCCTCGCGCGATCGTTCGCCCATTGAACCGCCAACTGGCGCACCATCCACGTGCCCATTCCCATGCCCTTCAGGGCTTCGAGCCAGGTTGCGGCAAGCGAAGCGAATGCGAGCACGGCCACCTCAGCGGGCGGGAACAGGCGTACCGTGGCCACCAGCCAGACCAGGTTGATTCCCAGCGCAAGCCCGCGCCCGGCCAGCAGCGCGACCAGGTTGAGAAGAACCCTGTGTCTAGCCAGCGACCACGCGCTCATAGATCTCCGCCACGCGCGCCGCCGATTTTCTCCACTCCATGGGTTGCGCGAAGGCAAGCGAGCCGGCGCGCAACCGGTCGCGCAATCCGGCGTCAGCCTTGAGCCGCGAGACATGGGCGCAGAAGCCGCTTTCGTCGCCCCGGTCGACCAGGAATCCGTTGTGGCCTTCGTTTACCTGTAGTGGAAATCCGCCGACACGGCTGGCCAGCACGGGCAGCCCGGTCGCCATCGCCTCGACGGCCGCGTTCGAGTAGTTTTCGTAGTCGCTGAGCAGGCAGAAGCAATCGGCGGCCTGCAACTGCGCGGCGACCCCTGCTTTGGGCAACTGCCCCGTAAAGACGACGGAGGCCTCCAATCCCGCCGCCTCGGCGCGGAGCCGCTTTTCCAGCGCGCCGCCGCCCACGATGAGCAGCTTCGCCCGTTCACCGCACTCATGCAGCCGGCGCATGCATTGAATCAGGAACGAAAGACCCTTGCCTTCGATCAACCGTCCCACGGTGACCATCACGAACTCGTCCTTTTCGATTCCCCACTCATTCCGCACGCCGGCCCGCACGCCGCCCTCCCGGTCGGGATGAAAGAGCGAGCGGTCGACGCCCGGCGGAACCTCGTCGACGCCGATGCCTAACTCGGAGCGGAAGTAGCGAACCGCATCGCCGTGCGTGAACATGGCCGCGCGGGGATGATCGCCGATGCCGCGCAGTTGGCCCGACTGAAACCACGCCGGCGGGCCCGGGAAACGCATCACCACGGGATGGCCCTTGCGCAGCAGCGATTGCGCAAGGTGGGGAATGGCGAGCATCTGCACCACGTCGATCGAACGCTGGCCGATGAGCCGGCTCAGCATGGAAGCCGACGCGTACTCGAAAATCCGCATATCCACCTGGGCGAACACGCCGGGCAAGCGGCGGATCTTGCCCGCCAGTTGATACATGTACCGCCGGACATAGGGAATCGTGACGCCGACCGATTCGATGCCGCCGATCTCGCGCGGGATGGCTTTCCCGGGGGGGCAGGCCGTAAGAATGACGACCTTGTGGCCCATTGCCTGAAGCCCCTGCGCAAGATGATGGTCGTAGTTCTCCCCGCCGCCCCAGGCGGTTCCCATCATGCGGTTCACCAGGAGGATGTTCACAGCTCGATATGCCCCTTCCAGCCCGGGTTGGGCACGAACGCGAAGGATGGTCCTGGCTCCTCGAGCGGCAATTGGTGCCACGAAGCGGAGTTGGAGACGGTTTGAATTTCGGAAGGCGGGAACGCCTCCAAACCGTTCGCCGCCTCGAAGGCGTGCCGCAGGGTGGGGATCGCCTGCCACCGGTAGCCCATCAGACGCGCCATCACGGCATCGACGGCGGCCGGCGCCGTGCCCGCCAGCAGCACGCCGCATGGTTTGGGATGAGGCGCCAGCGGGCCGTTTCGCTCACCGGCGAGAATGCCGTCGACGAGGGAAAGGACGCGCCGCTGCGGTTTGTCGCGAAGCACGCCGTTGGCGTCCGCAT
>CAYUZM010000094.1:0-11705 GCA_964449665.1 uncultured Solibacteraceae bacterium | reverse complement strand
CAAGCGCATCGGCATCATGTACATGATCCTGGGGCTCATCATGTTCCTGCGCGGTTTTGCCGATGCCTTCATAGTAGAGGGCGATGTAGAGATGAGCGTAGAAGTTGCCTTCGGGCGAGGAGCCGGCGGCGCGCAGGACATCGGCGGGCGTGAGTTTGCCGGCGAACATGTCGAGCACTTCGCGCATGGGGACGCGGGCGTCGGGGCCGACGGGGAGGAGAGCGGCGCGGGCGCGTTGGGGCGATTCGGCGCGGGCGACGCAGAGGTAATGCCAGGTGGCGTTTTCGACATCGTTGGGGTTGACGGTGCGGTGCGATTCGAACTGCGCGCGGCACTCCTTATACTTACCGGCGTAGTAGAGTGCGATGCCGCGTTGCCAGAGGTAGGGGGCCGATTGGGGGGAGAGTTGGGCGACGCGGTCGAAGCCGCGAACGGATTCGTCGATGCGGGCGGCGGCGAAGTCGTCGACTGCGCGGTTGAGGACGTCGCGGGCGGCGTCTTGGGCGAACACCGGGAGAAGCACTAAGAGAAAAGCGAAGATTCGCATTATTTTGTCCTGAAGTATATCTCGGTCGAACCGATGAGCAGTGCATGCGAATCGAAAGCTCGGTTGTGGACTATTCCGTTCAGCACGCGTATTCGGAGAGCTATCAGGTGAAGGACGAGGTGCGTGTGCGGGCGAACCAGGAGCGCCGGAGAGCGGAGCCGGTGCGGGACCGTGTGGAGGTATCGAACCGGGCGGCGGAGAGCGGGGGCACGCCGGCGGCGGAAGAGGACGAAGGGGGCGATGCGCGGGCCACGTTGGCGAAGTTAATCGTGCGTGTGCTGTTGCGCGGGAAGTTTGCGCGCGGCGGGCATGAGGTGCGGGGGCACAGGGGTGGGGACGAGCATGGGGAGGGGCGCGCGGCGAGGCGTTCGCATCGCGGCCAGCGGAGCGAGGCACCGGAGGCGCAAGCGCCGCGGTGGAGCGTGCAGGTGCGGCATCGCGAGGTGTACGAGGAGAAGGAGAGCCTGGTGGTGGGCGCCAAGGGCGCGATCACGACGGCCGATGGGCGCGCGTTTCAGTTCGACGCGGCGTTTTCGCTGCAGCGGAGTTATCGCGTGGAATCGGAGACGTCGATTTCGTTTGGGGAAGATGGCGAAGTAACAGATCCGCTGTTTCTCGACCGGGGCGGCGTTTCGCAACTGTTGGTGCGCGATGCGAATGGCGATGACAAGCTGACGGACTTGGGCGAGGTGTTTGGCGCGGACACGGGCGATGGCTTTGCCGAACTGGCAGCGTTCGACACCGATGGCAATGGATGGATCGACGAGGGCGATCCGGTGTTTGGCGAGCTGCGGCTGCGTGTGGAAGACGGCACGTTGGTGGACCTGGGCGCATTGGGGATTGGCGCGTTGTCCACATCGGGCGCCGAGGGCGAGTTTCAGTACAAGAACGAGCTGAACGAGTTGGTGGCGGTGGTTCGCAAGACCGGTGTGTATCTGAACGAGAACGGCACGGCGGGGGCGCTGCGGCAGATCGATTTGGTGATGTAGGGGGCCGTGGGGTTCAGCAGCAGCGGGCGATGGCGGCGATGCGCGTGAGTGCGGCCGGCGTCAGTGACAGCCCAGACAGCGGAAGTTCTTGCTGTGGCACACGACACAGGAGGCCTTGTCGAGATTCATCTTGCCGGTGGAGTGGCGGTCGACATAGTCGGGCGTGTGTGAGGCGGGCATGAGGTGTTTGCCGGGGGCGTGGCAGAGCTCGCAGGAGAAAGGGTTGTCGATCTTGGTGTGGCACACCAGGCAGTCGGGCATGTTGGCGTGCATGGCCTTCGAGGGCGCTTCGCTTTCGGCGGCGCCGTGATGGCAGGAGAGACAGGCGGCGTTGGGGGTCGTGGCGTTGGTGAGCGACTTCAACTGGGCTTCCAGCGCTGCGAGGGGCGTGGCGTCGATGGGGGAAGAGAAGTAGGTCTTCGCTTGCACGGCCGCGAGCACGAGCGGCGCGATGTTGCCGAAGGCGGCGTGCTTCTGATGGTTGAAGATGCTGACGGTGAGCTTGCGCGGAGCCGAGAGGGCGGGTTCCTTGTGGCAGGTGGTGCAGGCTTCGGCGCGGGGCAGGTTGTTGTCGGCGACCTGCGTGGATGTGGCGATGGTGGCGTGGCAGGTTTCGCACTTCGGCACGAGCTTCAGGTGAAGCTTGTGCGAGAACGGGGCCGCCTGGGCAACCGCACACGAGAGAACGAATGCGGCAACCGCGGTGGCGGTTAGCCTTTGTAAGAGATGCGCCAAATCTTTCTGCCGCCGTCGTCGTCTGAGAGGAGCAGGCTGCCATCGGGCAACTGCAGGAAGCCGACCGGGCGTCCCCACACTTCGCGCTTGTTGGGATCGAGCAGCCAGCCGGTGAGGAAGTCCTGCGGGTCGCCGGCGGGCTTGCCGTTTTTGAACGGGATGTAGACCACCGAATAGCCGACGCGGACGGAGCGGTTCCAGGAGCCATGCAGGGCGAGGAACGCGCCGCCTTGATACTGCTTGGGGAACATCTTGCCGGTGTAGAAGTGGAAGTCCATCACGGCGACGTGAGCGCCGAGGACGACGTCGGGCACGATGGTTTTGGCGACGAGATCGGGTTTTTCGCCTTTGCGGCGCGGGTCTTCGTTCGGCCCGGTGTAGGCGTAGGGCCAGCCGTAAAAGCCGCCCTGTTTGATGGAGGTGAAGTAGTCGGGCACGAGGTCGTCACCCAGCAGGTCGCGCTCCTGGACTGTGGTGAAGAGCTGGTTGGTGGTGGGGTGCAGGTGGATGGAGACGGGGTTGCGCGTGCCTTCGGCGATGAACTCTTTGCCGGAGCCGTCGGGATTGAAGCGTAGGATGGAGGCGCGCTCGCGGGGCTCGCCGGCATCGACGTTGGAGCCGGAGCCGACGGTGACATACATCTTCTTCGCCTTCTGATCGAAGATGACGCAGCGGGTCCAGTGGCCCTTTTCGAAACCTTTGAGCGAGACGACCTCTTGGCCGGGTCCGGCGGTGGCAGCCTTGGCATCGTACTTATAGCGCTTCACTGAGCCGGGTTCGGCGACGTAGAGATAGCCGCCGTAGAAGCCCATGCCGAAGGGGCGGTCGAGACCGGTGATGGGCTTTCTGCTGGCGCTGGCGGGGCCTTTTTCGAGGACGTAGACGGTGCCGTTGGCGATGGAATCGGTGAGCAGAATGTGGCCGGCGGAATCGCGCACCATGTAGCGCGGCTTTTCGAATCCGGTGGCGTAGTCTTCAATGGCGAAGCCCTGGGGCAGTTGCAGCTTGGCACCGCCGGGACGTTCGATGACTTGAGGCCGGTTGTTGGAAGACGGCGTGGCGAAGGGCGGGGGCAGCTTCACCTGCTTGCCGCCTTCGGCGGCCAATGCGGGCAGGCCCGCGAGGGAAAGCATGAAATGCTTGCGATTCATGGGGGGCATGTACGGGGAAACCTCGGCTGCGGCCATTGTATCAACGCGGATCGGGCGCGGACGCGCGGGATGCGATGGAGTTAGGGGCTCGCGTACGGCGCAGATTGAACTCTCGCCGCCAACCTACAATGGAGAGGATATGCATCCAAAGGTACGCAAGGCCGTGTTCCCGGCGGCGGGGTTGGGAACCCGCTTTCTTCCCGCAACGAAAGCGCAACCCAAGGAGATGTTGCCGCTGGTGGACAAGCCGTTGATTCAGTACGGCGTGGAAGAGGCGATTCAGTCGCGCATCCAGAACATCATCATCGTGACAGGCCGCGGCAAGAGGTCGATTGAAGACCATTTCGACGTGAATTTCGAGATGGAGCGTCTGCTGGAGAGCAAGAAGAAGGGCGACCTTCTGAAGCTAGTGCGCGATATTTCGGACATGATCGATGTCGGCTACGTGCGGCAGAAAGAGGCGCTGGGGCTGGGCCATGCGGTGTTGCGCGCGAGCGAACTGGTGGGCCGCGAGCCGTTTGCCGTGGTGCTTTCCGACGACGTGATCGACGCCGAGATTCCGTGCTTGCGTCAGCTGTTGGACATTCACGAGTTCTTTGGCGCGTCAGTGGTAGCGCTGATGGAAGTGCCGAAGGATCAGATTTCGGCCTATGGCGTGGTGGACGCCGAACCGGTGGATCATAATGGAGCGCGGGACCGGTTGTTCCGGATCCGCAACATGGTGGAGAAGCCCAAGGCCGCCGACGCACCGTCGAATCTCGCCATCATCGGGCGGTACATTCTGGTGCCGGAGATCTTCGACAGCATCCATGCGATTCCGCCGGGAGCGGGCGGCGAGATTCAACTGACCGACGCGTTGAAGCATCTGCTGCGCAACCGTCCGATCGATGGCTACAAGTTTGAAGGCCAGCGCTATGACGCGGGCGACAAGCTGGGCTTCTTGAAGGCCACGGTGGAGTTCGCGCTGAAGCGCGGCGACCTTGGCAAGCCGTTCCGCGAGTATCTGAAATCTCTGGCGCTGTAAGGAAAGGCGAGTCGACGTGTCCACGATTCCATTCGAGCTGCCCATGAAGGCAAACGAAGCGGCGGCCCTGGCCGAGCTGATTTTTCAGGCGACGGAGGGCAAGGCGTTCAACGAGGAGGTTCGGAAGCGGCTGCCGGCACGGGCGGGGTCGATGGAGTTGTCGACGATTACGCCGCATTGGGGGTCGCTGGCGCAGGACCCGATTCACGCCTCGACGTGGTACATGGTGGTGGACGCGGACATGGGGAAGGGTTCGCAGTCGTTGCTGTTGCGGATGGCGCTGGCGTCGTCGCCGGCGAGCGGGTTGTTTCCGAACTCGATTTTGATTGGGCGGATGAGGCCGGGCGGGACGCGGGAAGTGGTGGTGAACGCAATTCCGTTTTCGTCGTATGACGCGGCGGCGATTCGCACGTTCGCATCCGAAGTGGACCGTTCGTTTTTGCCGAGGCCGCAGGCGGCATTGCCGGCGATTGCGGTGGGCAACCGGCACCCGGAAGTGAGTTTGCCGGCGGCGTTCGATGCGTTCGGGCGGATTTTGAAGTCGAGCGGCGTGAACATGGCGTCGACGGTGCAGCTTTCGGCGACGCGCGAGATGACGGTGCCGGAGGCGATTGAGGCGCGCGATGGGGAGAATCCGGTTGTGGCCGGCCACACGCGGGTTTCGATTCCGCACTTGTATGAGGCGGGGTTGTGGGCGGCGATTCGCGCGGGTTGGCGCGAGGGCTATAACGCCGAGGCGGATCACTTCATCATTACGGGCGATACACCGGAGGCGATCCGGAAGAGCGTAGAGTTCACGAAGCAGTGCATCCACCTGGCGGCGGGGTTTACAAAGTTCACCACCGATACGTCGCGGTTGTTTGAGCTGCATGCCGATGACCGGCATCCGCAGGCGTGGACGGACGCCGAGGTGGCGGCGCGGTTCGATCAGTTGTTCACCGGCGATGAGCATGGTTGGATTCGCGATGAATTTTCCAAGCCGTTCGAAGCGCCGGGGGCAAGCTATCGCTTTGATGAGCGGACAATCCGGCGGCTGGCGGTGAAGTTCGGCGAGAGCTTGAAGCTGAACGAAGAGCTGTTCGATTTCATTCGCCGCGAGAAGACGATGTCGGGGCTGGGGCGGGCGTTCGATTTTGAGCCGTCGATTGACGAGGCCGAGACGCTGACGACGCCGGAAGAGCTGCTGTTCTACATGCACTGGCTGAAGGCGCGCGGAAGGCCGGCGCAGTTGGTGCCGCCGAATTTGGGATTCAAGAAACGGCAGGCGTATCCGCATGCGCTCGATACGTCGGAGGCCGATGGCGTGGGGCTGCGCGATTATGTGTGGCACAAGATGTGGCCGGAGCTGCTGCCGCGCGTGGAGGGCGAGTTTGGTGGAAAGCCGCTGGAGGAGCTGGCGCATCGCGTGCGCGCGCTGGCGAACGTGTCGCGGCACTTCAACGCGACGCTTTCGATTCATTCCGGGTCGGGCAAGCAGGCCGAGGTTTTGAACCTGATTGGCGAGGCCACGGGCGGGCGGTTGAACTACAAGATTTCGGGCGAGCTGCAATTGCAGATGTTCGATGTGCTGCGCGAGCAGCCGGAGAGTTCGCCGTGGCGGCAGTTGTATGAGCGCATGGTGACGCGTTGCAATGAGTTCGCGGCGGCGAATGCGTTTGGCGATGAGAGCCAGTTGGCGGAGAAGTACCTGAAGATGGGCAAGGGCTCGTATCTGGGCGATGCGATGCGAGGGCGCGTGGACGGGAATTTGTTCCTCGTGTTTTGGGTGGGGAACATCAATGGCAGCCGTGATGTGGCCGCGCCGGATGGCGATACGCGGTTTTTCAAAGAGAAGCTCGACGAGATGCCGGCCGAGCTGATTGCCGAGACGCGCAAGCGGAATTCGGACTATATTGTCTGGCTCGCCAAGGAGCTGCGGGGATGACTCGCCGGGAATCAATAGGAGCGACGCTCGCCATGTCCACTGCCGCCGCGCAACCTACGCCGCAGAAGACGACGCCGAAGACGAAGCTGGGGATCGACCTGTTCAGCTTGCGCTCGCAGGGATGGACGCCGTTTGAAGCGCTCGACTACTGCGCGAAGCTGGGCGCCGAAGTTTGCTTCTTCAGCGAACTGCGGTTCCTGGGCGGGACTGAGCCCGAGCATTTGCAGAGGGTGCGGGAGCACGCGGCGAAGGTGGGCGTGGGGATCGAATTGGGCATGACGTCGATTTGCCCGACGTCGACGATGTTCAAGCCGGAGTTGGGCACGGCGCCGGAACAGATTGCGAAATCGATCGCGATTGCGAAGGCGCTGGGCGTATCGTTCATTCGCTGTTTTCAGGGGCGCGCGGAGGATCGCAAGTCGCCAGGCGGGCTGGAGCGGCATGGCGAAGAGACGTTGAAGGTGCTGCGCGCGGTGCGCACGCGGCTGCTCGACGCGGGCATCAAGATGGCGATCGAGAATCACGCGGGCGACTACCAGGCGCGCGGGCTACGGCAGTTGCTCGACGCGGCGGGGCGCGACATTGCCGGATGCACGCTCGATTCGGGGAATGCGACGTGGTGTTTGGAGGATCCACACGTGACGCTGGAAACGCTGGCGCCGTATGCGCTGGCGAGCGGCGTGCGCGATTCGATTTTGTGGCGGACACCCGAGGGAATCGCCGTGCGTTGGGTACGAATGGGCGCGGGCAACGTCGGAATGGAAGAGTGGGTGAAGAAGTTTCAGAAGTGGTGTCCGGGCGTGACACTGGCGCTCGAGATCATTTCGCTGCCCACGCCGCGCATCTACAAGGTGTTCGATCGCGAGTTCTGGCAGGGTTACGAGGATGTGCGGGCGAGCGAGTTCACTCGCTTCCTGGCGCTGGCCGAGAAGGGGCAGCCGAGCATAGGGACGCCGCTGCCGAAGGAGACGCCGAAGGAAGAGGTGCTGGCGGCCGAGCGCGATGAGTTGGAAGCGAGCTATCGCTGGACACGAAAGGTGATGGAGCGGGCATGAGATTGATCGCATTACTGGTGTTGCTGGCGACGGCGGCTTGCGCGGGGCTGGTGCAGGACGTGCGCTCGGCGACGGCGGCGCGCGATTGGGCGCGGGCGGAAAAGCTGGTTGCGGACTTCCAGAAGCAGAATGGCTGGTCGCCGGAAGCGATTCTGGGACAGAGCTGGATTGCGCGCGGCGCGCAGGCGGCGGGCGACTGGCAGCGGGCGATGAAGGAAGCGGACCGCACGCGGCAGTTGGTGAATGAGGCATTGAAGAAGCGCAAGCTCGACGACGAAGCCGCGCTGCCGCTGGCGTTGGGGGCGAGCATCGAGGTGCAGGGGTTGTCGCTGGCGGGGCAGGGGCAGCGTACGGAAGCGGTGGCGCTGCTGCAGAAGGAGATCAGGGCCTGGTATGCGACGTCGATCCGCACGCGGCTGCAGAAGAATTTGAACGTGCTGACGCTGGAGGGCAAGCCCGCGCCGGCGCTGGAGACCAAGCAGTTCATTGGCGGCGCGGGGCCGGGGCTGGCGTCGTTGAAGGGGAAGCCGGTGGTGCTTTTCTTTTGGGCGCACTGGTGCGGCGAGTGCAAGCAACAGGGTTCGATTTTGTCGCGGTTGCAGGAGGAGCATAAGGCGAGCGATTTGGTGGTGCTGGGGCCGACGCAGAGGTATGGGTATGTGGCGGGGGGAGTCGACGCGCCGCCAGCGGAGGAGTTGAAGTACATTGCGCAGGTGCGCCAGCAGTTCTATGGCGAGCTGAAGATGGCCGTGCCGGTGAGCGAGGAGAACTTCAAGAGTTGGGGTTGTTCGACGACGCCGACGCTGGCGTTGATTGATCGCGCGGGCGTGGTGCGGCTGTATCATCCGGGGCGTATGAGTTATGAGGAACTGGCGCCGAAGGTGGCGGCTTTGGTGAAGTGACGCGGGCTGCGTATTCACGCAGCCTCCTTTTGCTGGCGGTTTGCCAGCCGTGGTTCTTGCATGCCCAGATTCCGCCGGTTCGCCATGGCCACGATGTTGCGGTGTTTGCGAATGCGGGTGTGATGGTTCGTCCCGTCGAGGGAAGTCCTCTCCACATTCGCTTGGAGAACCGCTCCGGCCGGAGTATCAATTTGGTGACATTGCGGTACGCCAAGCGTTATCGGGACGGCTCGGGGAAGGTTGTCTACAGCATTCCGCAGATTCCGTTTGGGGCGATTGGCGAGCGCGCGTCTGGTTTCCGAGACGGTGCAACCAAGGTGGTGGGACCGGGTGACGGCGATCCGAGATTGGAATTTTCGACTCTTCGATACGACGATATTGCGTTCACCGTCGATTCGATCGTCTTCGATGACCGGGCGGTGGTGGGCCCGGATGTGTTCGATGTGGTGCGGCAGGATCGAGAACGCAATCGGGCAGAGCGGGCGGTACTGGAGGGGCTGCTGCCGCGGCTCGGGCAAGGGAAGCATGAGGCGGTTACTTGGCTGGAATCGGTGATAGCGGATCACACTGGTGTGAATCCGATTACCGGTCAACCTGATTTCTACAAATGGGGTGCGATGGGCATCGCCGTTGGCCTAAAGGCCTTGCTCAAGGTGAAGCCGGTGGAAAGGGTGGCAGAAGATACGCAGTCGCTGCTAGTCCAGAAGAGAAAGCATGTACCGATTCATCACTAGCGTCGTTGCGCTGAGCGTGTGTGGCGCGGTGTTCCTGTTTGCGACGGTGCGAACGGAAATCCGCTCGTCGGTGATGGACGCTCGGCTTTCCTAAGATCGCTCGGTGGAGTACCGGCTGACTAGAAGCGTGACGTTGCGGCACTGGCCGTGGGGCATGCTATTGACTCATGATCAGATTGAGTTGAGCCAGCACGTGGCGGCGACGGGCGAACAACGAAGTTCGATTACGCTTCCCGCAGGGCCGTGGGCGAGTTACTGGAGGACGAGGGAGCGTATTCCTAATCTTCGCGCGGATGTGTATCCGGGCCGGCTGGGGGACATTTGGGTCATAGTCTGGAGGCACGACTTCAAGAATTTCGGACTGATGACGGGTTGGGATTTGAAGAAAAACTCTCTCGATGAAAAGCCCAGATGGGGCTATTTTCACATCCATGGAGCTCGAGTACATCAGCTTGCGCAGAAATCGTTCTGAACGATTCCGGCGAGCGCACGCACTCCATCCGCCAATGCAGCTGGTCCCGGCTGGAGGATGAGGCTCGATTTCACCTCGTGCAGCCGGTTATTGCGGACGGCGTCGACTTGATCGAAGCCGGGACGGGAGCGGATCTGGTCGAAGCCGATTTTGCGCCCACACCAGGAGGCGATGATGATTTGGGGGTTGGCGGCGATGACCTGTTCGGGGGTGACGATGCGGTTGCGGGCGTCGTGCTCGTAGCGGAGGGCCGGGAATATGGGATCGCCGCCGGCGATTTCGATCAACTCTTCGACCCAGCGGATGCCGCTGATGAGCGGGTCCATCCACTCTTCAAAGAAGACACGCGGGCGAGGGGTGTAGAGGCGGGAAGCCGCCTCGCGAATTTCGTCTAGTCCGGCGCGGAGGCGTTGTTCGAGGGCGATACCTTTCTCGTCGGCGCCAACGAGGCGCGCAAGGGTCGCCATCATGTCGAAGATCTCTTCGACGGAGCGCTGGTTGAAGACCATGACGTTGACACCTTCGCGGATGAGGTCGCGGGCGATGTCGGCTTGGAGGTTGGAGAAACCGAGGACGAGGTCGGGCTTGAGGGCGAGGATGCGGTCGATCTTCGCGGAGGTGAAGGCGGAGACGCGGGGCTTGTCGCGGCGGGCTTCGGGCGGGCGCACGGTGAAGCCGGAGATGCCCGCGATGCGGTGCTGTTCGCCTAGGAGATAGAGCGTTTCCGTTGTCTCTTCGGTGAGGCAGACGATGCGTTCGGGGAGGCGGCTCACGCGGTGGCTACGCTTCCTTGAGTAGCTCGGCTTTCGCCGCGGCTAGCTTTTCCTTTTCGGCTTGGGGCAGTTCGGGGGCGTGGAGTTTGAGCGATTGGATCTTGGCGGCGAGGATGCTGGCCACCAGCGCGCGCATCATCCACTTGTTGTCGGCGGGGATGACGTGCCAGGGCGCTTCCTTGGTGCTGGTGGCGGTGAGGGCGTCTTCGAAGGCTTGCTGGTAGTGATCCCAGAGAAGGCGCTCTTTCAGGTCACCGGCGCTGAATTTCCAGTTCTTTTCCGGCGTGTCGATGCGTTCCAGGAAGCGGCGCTTCTGCTCGTCTTTCGAGACGTGGAGGAAGAACTTCACGACTTCGGTGCCGTTGCGGACGAGGTGGCGCTCATAGGCGTTGATGTCTTCGTAGCGGTCGCGCCAGAATTTGCCGTCGAACTTCTTGGCGGGCAGCTTTTGCGGAGCGAGGTATTCGGGATGGACGCGGACGACGAGCACCTCTTCGTAGTAGCTGCGGTTGAAGATGCCGATCATGCCGCGCTCGGGGAGGTGATGCGTGTAGCGCCAGAGGAAGGTGTGGAGCAGCTCATCGGCCGAGGGCACCTTGAAGCTGTTGACGCGGACGCCTTGGGGGTTGAGGCCGGTCATGACGTGCTTGATGGTGCCGTCTTTGCCGGCGGCGTCGAGGGCCTGGAAGATGACAAGGAGGGCGCGGGAACGGTCGGCGTAGAGTAGCTCCTGCGCTGTGGCGAGGTCGGAAATGTCGTCGGTGAGTTCGGCTTCGGCGACTTCGCGCGCGACCTTCTTGGGAATCTTGTCGCCGCCCGCCCAGGCAGGATCGAAGTCCTTCAACTTCAGTTTGGAGCCGGGCTTCACGAGGAAGTGGCGGTGGAGTTTGTCCAGGCGGTCGGCGCGCTGAGCCATGCTTATCCTCCGATGGAGTACATCGGGCGGGGCGGCGGCACAAACTGCTCGGTGTTGATCTCGTGGCCGATCCACTTTGCCCGGACGTTGGCGCGGATGAGTTCCGCGAGTTTGGTTTCGCGTTCACCGACGTTGAGCGAGGCGTCGCGCAGCGTGCCCTTCACATCCATCTCGTCGATGGCGAAGAGGCAGTAGCGCAGGTGGCCGTCGGCGGTGAGGCGGATGCGATTGCAGTTCAGACAGAAGGGACGGCTGATGCTGGCGATGAAGCCGACCTCGCCGATGCCGTCGCGGAAGCGGTATTCGAGGGCCGGGGCGCGGTGATCGGCGGCGGGAATGGGATCGAGTGGTCCGATTTCAGCGGCGAGCAGGGCGAGGATGTCGTCGGCGCGGAGGACTTTGTCGCGCAGCCAGTGGCCTTGCGAATCGAGGGGCATGAACTCGATGTAGCGGATCTCGATGCCGCGCTCGCGCCCGTAGCGG
>CAYUZM010000093.1:0-11718 GCA_964449665.1 uncultured Solibacteraceae bacterium | reverse complement strand
GCGCCTTCCGGCAAAAGGATTGGAAAATCGTGGCCGCGGGCGAGAACGGTCCTTGGGAACTGTACAACCTGGCAAACGACCGCGGCGAACAGAAGAACCTCATTCAGGCGGAACCGAAGCGCGCCGCCGCGATGGCAGAGTTGTGGAAGAAGACCGACAGCCAGTTCACTGCGGTTCGCGAAGCGGCACCGCCCACACCGCACAAACCGATGCGGCCCATGGGCGGTTAGCGGCTGGTAGCGCGGCCGGCGTTTATCGCGCTTTCGTCTATCGCGCTTTCGTTACCTTATATTCGGTGACGCGGCCCATCCAGGCTTTCTCGAACGTATCGGCCTGGCCATGGTCAAGGCTGCCCACGGCGGCCCAGCCCGAGCCCGCCTTTCCTTCGGCGTCGCGCACCTCCAGAAAGATCTCCGCGCGGCGCAGCCGTCGCCCGCAGTTGTTCCGGATCATGCCCCGGAGAACCGTTGACAGTTCCGAAGGCCCGTTCTTCTGGCGTTGGCGCGGGAACCCGCCCATCTCGGGCACATAGGATTCGCTGGTGTGCATGGTGACGCCGTACGTTTCCAGGCACGACATGAGTTCGTCCGGCGAGGGCCGGGTTGCGCCGCCGGCTTCTTCTTTCGGCGGTTCGGTAATCGCCGCGCCCACGCGCGAGAACTCGAATGAGGAGTAGAAGAACATTCCGGTGGCGCCCGCGAAGACCAATACGCCCGGCAGCACGGCGAGCCACAGGTTCGGCGCCGACTTTCGAGCTTGCGTCTGCGCTTCGGACATGCCCTCTTTATCGGCGGAGCACGGAGCGGAGGCAATCGGGCAAACACCTGAGACATTCACCTGCCCCTTAGTTTGTAGAACTGCCGGGCGGCCTTGTGAATCGCCCGCCAACGGGCTTTCTCGGGCCGCGGATCGCTATGGCGCGCCGCCTCCCGCTGCAACTTGTGGAAGCTCGCAAGCCGGTCCTGCTCCACCTGGCCCCGTACCGCGCAACCAGGTTCACTCGTGTGCGAGCAGTCGGCGAAACGGCATTGGGCCGCCAGCGCCGTGATCTCCTCGAACACGGCGCCCACGCTCTCCGCCGAAGCCCACAGTTGAATCTCGCGCAAACCCGGACTATCAATCAGGGCCCCGCCACCGGGCAGCGGTATCAACTCGCGATGCGTGGTCGTGTGGCGTCCTCGCGAATCGTCTTCCCGCACGGCGCCGGCGGCATGCATTTCGGATCCGATGATCCGGTTCAGCAGCGTCGACTTCCCCGCCCCGCTCGACCCGAGCATGACGGCGGTCACCCCGGCGCCGAGCAGCGCACTCACGGCCTCGCATCCCTCGCCCGTCCGCGCGCTCACCAGCAACACTGTGGCGCCGCCCGAGACCCGCATGGTCTCCGCCAACCGCTCGTCCCGCCCGGCGCAAGTGTCGGCCTTGTTCAGAACTATCACCGGTTGCACGCCGCCTTCGCGCGCGATGGCGAGATAACGTTCCATGCGCCTCGGATTAAAATCGCCATCCAGGCCGCAGACCACCAGCGCCAAATCGACATTGGCGGCAAGCACCTGCTCCTCATTGCGGTTTCCCGCCGCGCGGCGCGAGATCTTCGTGCGGCGCGGCAACACTTCTTCAATCAGCGCAGTGGCCGTATCGACCGGGCGCACCAGAACGTAGTCGCCCGTGGCCGGCAGATCGGCCGCCGATGCCGCCGAATAGGTGAGGGCCCCGGAAACGAAGGCATCCAAGTCGATGCCGTTTAGGAGAACGCGGGCGCGGTCTCCGCTGGAAAGGCACACGCGTGCCTGAACCAAGTCCAAATTTTTCATTGAGAATTTCCTTGCTGAGTCGCGTATGTTGTGGCGATACACGAAGGGTGAGCTTGGCCCGTTACCGGCCGCGGTCACCCGAATTAAGCAAGGGTTGCGAGTGTCAAATCACGAGTGTAGCAAAGTTGACTGGCCATCGGTTTCCGCGCCCGGCGGGGCGGCACGGCCAGCTTACGCCGGCGGCTGACCACCACCAAGTGGCCGAAAACGGCCACCGCCTTTTCCGATAAGGCACACAAAACAAAAGACCAATCTCTGGCAGCGGAATTGCAATCTAGCCAGTAGAGGAATCCTCCCATGACCCGGATCATTTTCCCGCTCATCTCCATCGCAGCACTCAGCGGCACGCTGGCACTGGCACAAACAGCCCCCCCGGAAACTCCGTCCGACGGCTGGCCCACCGAGGCGCAGGTGCGGGCGCGCGAACGCACACCGGAGCGTGGTACGCCCTCCGGCGGCGACCGGAACGATGCGGATCGCGACGCGCCCACCGGCAAACTTCCCGCGCAGTTGGAGGTGTCTCCCGGCACGTGGATCTCGGTCCGCGTGAACGACATGGTCTCCACCAACAGCGCGCAACCGGGAGACATCTTCAGCGCGACACTCACGCAACCGCTCATTGCCGACGGTGTCGTTGTGGCGCGCCGCGGACAGATGGTGACCGGCCGCGTCACGGACGTGCTCCGCGCGGGCAAGGTGAAAGGCACCTCACGCCTGGGCGTGGAGTTGACGGAACTCACGCTGGCCGACGGACGCCACGTGCAAATGCACACGCAACTGGCGCAGTACGCGGGCGGCACCTCCAAGGGTAACGACGCCACGGCAATCGGCACTGCAACGGGCGCGGGCGCCTTGATCGGCGCCATCGCCGACGGCGGAGCGGGTGCCGGAATTGGCGCCGGTGCGGGCGCGGCGGCGGGCGTCCTCGGCGTGCTGCTCACACGCGGCCGGCAGACCGTGCTCTATCCCGAGGACACGCTGACCTTCCGTCTGAGCGACCCCGTTATGGTCTCCACCGAACGCGCGCCGCTCGCCTTCCGCTATGCTCAGCAAAACGACTACGAATCGGCTCGCGAACGGCCTCGCACGCTGCAGCGCCGTGACGACCGCGGTCCCGGAATCTGGGGCTACCCTGGCTGGGGCGGCGGTTGGGGCGGCTGGGGCGGTCCCGGCTACTGGGGACCCTACTGGGGCGGCTACGCCTACCCTTATCGCGGTTGGGGTAGCGGCTACTTCTTCTCCGGCCCGCGCGTTATTGTGCATCGCGGCGGAGGCTTCCGCGGCGGAGGCGGATTTCGCGGCGGCGGCCGGCGGTAACACGCCCGGCTGAATTTCGTGCAGCGGTCCCGGCAACGGCCCGCCTGCGGGCTTCGGAGTGAATCTCCCCCGAAGCCCGCAGCGCGGGCCTTCGCGCGCCGGAGCGGGCAGGCGCCCGCAGGAACCGGTTCGCGGCGGCGGCGCGATACACTAGATCGAAACCCTCATGAAAGCGTTACTTCTCGAAGAATATAAGAAACTCGCGATTGTCGAGTATCCGGAACCGGAGATTGGGCCCGACGACATTCTGGTCCGCGTGGCCTCCTGCGGCATCTGCGGCTCCGACGTACATGGATTCGACGGCGGATCGGGGCGGCGCATTCCCCCGATCATCATGGGCCACGAGGCATCGGGCACGGTCGCCAAAACCGGATCCAATGTGACGCGTTTCAAACAGGATGACCGCGTTACGTTCGACTCCATGATTAACTGCGGCCGCTGCATGTATTGCCGCAAAGGCCAGCCCAACCTCTGCACGGACCGCCGCGTCCTGGGCGTGTCCTGCGGCGACTACCGCCGCCATGGCGCCTTTGCCGAGTTCGTCGCCGTCCCGCAGCACATCGTCTATGCGATCCCCGCGGCCGTTTCCTTCGACCAGGCGGCCATGGTCGAGCCGGTTTCCGTGGCGCTGCACGCCGCTAACCTGGCGCAGGTTTCCCTGGGCGATTCGTGCGTGGTGGTGGGAGCGGGCATGATCGGCCTGCTCACCGTGCAAGCCATGCGCATCGCCGGTTGCGGATTGATCGTCTCGGTCGATCTGGACGACTCGCGTTTGAAGCTCGCCAAAACGTCGGGCGCTGACGTCACGATCAACGCGAAGAATGAAGACGTGCCCGCCGCCATCCGCAAGCTCACCGGTGGCGAAGGCGCCGATGTGGTCATGGAAGCCGTGGGCGCCAACGCCACCGTGCTCTCGTCCATCGATTCGGTACGCAAAGGCGGCACGGTCGTGCTCATCGGCAACGTCACCAAGGACACGACGCTGCCCCTGCAATCGATCGTCACTCGCGAAGTGCGCCTGCAAGGCTCCTGCGCCTCGGCCAACGACTATGTGGCGTGCCTCGACCTGATGGGCCGCGGCGCTTTCAAAGTCGAACCGATGATCAGCGCCACCGTACCGCTCGACAAGGGGCCGGAGATGTTTGACCGCCTCTACGCGCACGAGGCCGGACTGACCAAGGTCATCCTCAAACCCTAGTTGAACTGAACCTCATCGCCCGGCAGCAACGGCAGGCGAAGCGCATTGGCGTCGGCCGGATCCACCGCCACCGCCGCACGCTTGCCGTTGATGACTCGGCTAAGCTTGATGCTCTTGGCGCTTCTCACGGCGGCCGAAAGCGGCGTCCCCCAGGTGAATGCCTTCATCTCACCATTCACATTCACTTCGGATTCCGGCGAAACCGTGCAGACTTCGGGAAACACCGTGCATTCGGCCGAGCCTTCCCGGCAAACGGCATCGGGGTCGGCCAGCAGCGCCGCTGCCCGAATTTCCAGGTCGCGCTGTGTCGGCGCACCCAAGAGAACGGCTCCTCGGGTTGCGCCGCGCCGGTTGATCCGCACGGAAAAGAAGAGCCGGTAGGCGCCGTACGCGCGGCTGCCTGGCGGCAAGAGCGCCTCGACGGCAGGCTCGCCCTCGGGCCGGACGGCGAGCATCTTGCTCTCGATCGCGCCCTCAATGAGCCCACTCTGCTCCGGCTTGCGGAACCACACGCGCTCGGTACCGATGAAACCGTCCAGCCCGCGCTTGGGCCGCCCCGGCTCATAGTAGGCGTTCTCGATTTGGAGACGCATGAAGGGGCGCACATCCACCCACCCCGCTCCGGTTTGAAACCCGTTGAACCGTTCCAGCATTTGCGAATACGGCTCGCTCTGATTACCTTTGGCGAGGGCATAACCGGACGGCGCGGGCCGCACGCGCCACGCGCGTTTTGCGGTGCAGCCAATCCAAAACAGCGAGGCGCACGTAGTGAATAGCAAGAGACGGAACATGCTATGTTCGAAGACACCACTGTTCAGATAAAGTTCCCGCAACGGCGTATGACCTTTACACCTAATCTACCGACGGCGATGAGACGGCTGTATGGCTTGGCGGGGGTGCTTGCGGGGATCTCGGCGTTGGCGATTCCGTCGTTGGAGATGTTCGAGCGGGGACTGCTGGGGATTGTGAGCGTGGGACTGATCGTATCGGCGGCGGCAGGTTACTGCTGTATTCGCGGGCTTCTGGGAATGAGGGCCGTGCGCCGGTAAGCACACGGCCCCATTTCGGTTACTGCTGGATTACCACAACAACTTCAGACCGAATTGGATGTTCCGCATCGGCGAAACGGTGCTGGTCACGGCGCCTACGCCGCCTACTACACCGGCCTGTGACGGGAAGTTAAGCCCTCCGGCGGCAGTCCGCGTCGGCAGGTAAGCGCCGCCGGTGTTGAGACCGCGATTGGGCACGTTGAATTGCGGCGTGTTGAACAGGTTGAAGAACTCGCCGCGGAACTGCAGCTTGGCGCGTTCGCCGATCCGGAAGTTCTTGAACATGGAGAAGTCCACGTTCTTCGCGCCGGGGCCGTCAAGAATGCCAACGCCCGAAGTGCCGTAGTGGCAGGTTTCGGGGATGGCCGAATTGGCGCAGCTCACGAGACGGAAATCGTCCACGTTGAACCAGTTGTTGATCGTCGGATTGGGGTTGATTCCGGTACCGATGCGATCAGGCCGGACGTTGGAGTTGGCCGTATTGATGATGTTGCCCTGGGTCACGGTGAAGGGGAATCCCGTGCGCAGGGTGATGATGCCGTTCGACTGCCATCCACCAAGAAAGACGCCGCCGACACCCTTGTTCATTCCGAACGGCGCCGGAATGTCGTAGACGAAGCTCATCACGGCAATGTGCTCGGCTGCGAAACCAACGCGGCCCTTTTCAATGGCTCGATTGCGCGGATCCTGACCGTAATTGGGATTGATGCCGTCGCCCTCATTGCGGCCGTAGCCTTCCATAAGGGTCTTGCTGTAGGTGTAAGCCAGGGTGAACAGGAATCCGTTGGACATTTCCTTACGGACCGAGGTCTGGAGGCCCTGATACCAGGAGTTGCTGCCGCTCTCGAAGAAGCGCATGCGCGAAAGCGGGCGGCGAACGCCGTCGTCGATGACGAACTGGATCGGACGGCGCGACTGAACGGTGTCGGTCGGACCGGTCGGGATGAACGGATCCGGGTTGTTGCGCTCGGACGTGTTATCCAAGTGCGTGGTTTTGCTGCCGACATAGCCAACAGTCAACGTCGTAGCCCAGGGGAGCCGGCGTTGAATATCGAAACTCCACTGCGCGACATACGGCTGGAAGTTGTCAGTGTTCAGCGTGTTCGCATTGACCGCCGAAGTCGTGCTCGGCGGGCCGAACGGGCTGGTGAAGCTATAGACCGGAGCGCCCGGAACGAGCACCCCGTTGCTCACCGTGTTGTTGAACGCCGACGAGCCGGAGAGCGGCGGGTTGAGGTTCAGGATGGTGTAGTTATTCAACTGGTGAACGTTGTAGTAGATGCCGAAGCCGGAGCGGACCACCCAGGCGTCGGTGAGACGGTAGGCGAGGCCGATGCGGGGCATGATCATCTTCTTCTGGGGCTTGTAGAAGTCGTACAACGTGCGGATCTTCGCCGGTACGAATTCAGGATCGGCGTTCAAGCCGTTGCGCCATTCGATGCTGCGCCACAAGCCGCGAACATCTTGCGCGGCGGTGTTGTACTCCCAGCGCAGGCCGAGGTTGACCGTGAGTTTGCGCGTCGCCTTCCAGTCGTCCTGGAAGTAGTAACCCGTGCGCCACTGCTTCACATCTGTCAGGGGCAGCCCTTCGGGCGACTCGGTGGAGGTGGGCGCTCCCAGCAGGAACGCCGCGAAGGCGTTGTTGGCGAGGTTGCCACCGAAGTTGAACGCGCCACGCGGCACGTTGGCGGCGCCACGGAACAACGTGACCCGGCGCAGGTCGAAACCAGCCTTGAAGGTGTGCGCGCCGGTCGTGTAGCTGACGTTGTCGTTGATCTGATACAGCTTGTTATCGTCGAATCCGTTGCCGCCATCGCGTTCGGCAAGGCCGGTAAACCCGGTGACGTTCATGGCCGGAATGCCGACCTCACGAGCAGTGAGCGCGCGGTTGCCATCGGTGAGCACGTTGAAACCAGTAATGCCAATGCTCGGCAACGTGAAGTCCGTATTCGCGCGCGGGTTGAAGCTGTCGTCGCGCGACTGCGTGTAGCCGAAGCGGAACTCGTTGATCATGCGCGGCGTGAAGACGTGCAGCCACTGGGTGGCGTAGTTGTTGTTGCGCCCTTCCACCAGGTAGCTGAAGTTGGGGTTGTTGGTGATGCTGAAGTACTTCGGGATGTTCGTCGCATAGCGGAAGAACACCTTGTCGTTGGACGAGAAGTTGTGATCGAACTTCATGAAGTACTGGTTGTCGTCGAGGTTCAGCGTTCCGGGGTTGCGGAAGTTAATCGCACCGGAGGCATCGTCGCTGATGGCAAACTGCGCCTGGGGCCAGAAATTGGTGAGTGACCGGGCGGCCTGGGTGATGCGCGCCGTCGGGATGATGTTCCCGGCGAAGGGAAGCGGCGCCGTCGGGCTCGACGTGGGGTCGATGATATTCACAGCCGGAAGTGCCGCGCCGGCGGCGTTGCGGCGGTTCAGCAGCGAGCTGAAATCGCCGTTGCGGAAAGCCTGGGTCGGAACGCTGGCCGTGGCGATAGCGCCCGGTTCGCGACGGCGGCGGCCTTCATAGTTGAACATGAAGAACGACTTGTTGCGGCCGTCGTAGACCTTGGGAATGTAAATCGGGCCGCTGACCACGAAGCCAAACTGGTTCTGGCGCAGCGCGGTCTTCGGCGAACGCGCCACGCCCGCGGGCGTGAAGTAGTTCTGGAAAAAGCCTTCGGCGTCGAGCTTCTGGTTGCGGAGGAAGTCGTAGGCCGAACCGTGCAATTCGTTCGTACCCGAGCGCATCACCATCACAAGCTGGGCCCCTGAGTTGAAGCCATACTCGGCCGAGTAGCTGCCGGAAAGGACCTTCACCTCTTCCATCGCCTCGGGAGACGGCGAGAAGGGAACGGTGTTCACGCGAGCTTCGGTGGCCACAACGCCGTCGAGCGTGGCGTGCTGGCTGGTTTCGCGCTGTCCGTTGGCAACGATGGCGATCGTCTGTCCGGGGATCGGAATGCCGCCGCCGCCGCCGGTCTGGCCGTCGTAGCCGCCGCGCGATCCAAACTGGACGCCCGGGTTGAGCGTGGCAAAGCTGCCGACATTGCGGCCGTTCATCGGAAGTTCGACAAGGCGGCGCTGTTCGACGGTGCCGCCCACGCTGGCCTCATCCGTGCGCAGGGTGGCTGCATCGGCAGTAACAGTGATGCGTTCGCTTTGGGCTCCTACCTGGAGTTGAAAGTCCACACGGACTTTTTCGTTGATCTGCAGCCGGACGCCTTTCTTGGTCTCGGCCTTGAACCCGCTCATATCAACGGTGACCTCGTAGTCGCCCGTGGGGAGCAGCGGCAGAGTGTAGTCGCCCGTGCTGGTGGTTGAGGTTTCGGTGTCGACGCCGGTTCCCACGTTCTTGGCGACGATCTTCGCCCCTTGTACGGAAGCACCGGTCGAATCGGTAACCGTGCCCAGAATCGTGGTTGATGTGGTTTGCGCGTGTAACGCTAGAGTGAACAGGCACCCGAAGAGCACCTTTAGTGTTCGCATTAATAAACTCCCTTAATAGTTTTGAAGCAGCCCATTCGAACCACTATACGCTGTTTGCCAGTTCCGTAACAAATCTCCCCTATCCGCGGATAGGCCAAACCGGAACGGGGAGAACGTCGCCGGCCACCGAACCGTGCCGCAGCGAATAACAACGGGCTTCGCGGTGACCTCAGACTCCCTCTCATCGTCCACAAGCGTGATATAGTTGCGACGATAATAGGGTCTCATCGGCGGCGCAACGAGTCGAGCGCTGTTGCAAAACGTCTTTTTGAACGTAAGGAGTGTGTGGCGTGAGTTCTAAACATAAGCCTGACCAAGAACTCCAGCCCACGGCCTCCTCCGGCTTTTCCCGCCGCGGTTTCCTCGGAACCGCGAGCGCAACAGCGGGAGCGGTAGGCAGTGGACTTCTGGAGCAACCCGCGGAAGCGGCCCCGCCAGCGGGCGTAATGGGGCCCGGCGAAGCGGAGATTTCGCTGACGATCAACGGCAAGGCGACCAAGGTGAAGGTCGAACCGCGTACGACCCTGCTCGACGCCTGCCGCGAACGCCTGGAAATCACCGGCGCCAAGCGCGTTTGCGATCGCGGCACCTGCGGCGCCTGCACCATGATCGTGAACGGCAAGACCGTCTACAGCTGCACCACGCTGGCCGTCGATGCGGTCGGCAAGAAAATTGAGACCATCGAAAACCTGACGGCGGGCGCCAAGACGCACCCGATCGTGCCGGCCTTTGCGAACCACGACGCTTTGCAATGCGGCTATTGCACCCCCGGGATGGTCATGGCTTCCAAGGGCCTGTTGGACCGGAACCCGAATCCAACCTACGAGCAGGCCAAAGCGGGCCTCGGCGGCAACATCTGCCGTTGCGGAACCTACGTCGGCATCCGCAAAGCCATTCTCGAAGCGGCGAAAGATTTGCGCGCTTCGGGCGCGCGCATGAGTGGAGGAAGCAATGCCTAGTTACAGCTATCCGCCGATGGAAAACCGCCGCTTGATCGGCAAGCGCATCACGCGGCTGGACGGCGTTCAAAAGGCCTCCGGCAAGGCGAAATACAACTCCGACGTGCGGCCCGCGGGCACCATTCACGCCGTCGGGCTGTTCAGCCCCCACGCCCACGCACGGGTGAAATCGGTGGACACCTCGGCGGCTGAAAAGGCTCCCGGTTTCGCCGGCGTCACCGTTGTCGCGCCGGCGGGCACGGAACTCAATTGGGCGGGTCAGGAGATCGCTTTCCTCGCCGCGCAATCCGAAGAGCAGGCGCGCGAAGCCTTGAGCCTGATCAAGGTCGACTATGAGATTCTGCCGCACCTGGTGCGGGAAGAAAGCCTATCCAAAGCGGGCATGCGCGGCAAACCGGCCGGCGAACAGGTGACCGGCGACCCCGATGCCGCCTTCACCGCATCGGGCACCGTCGTGCATGAGGCCGAATACGGCATTCCCGTCATCACCCACTGCTGCCTCGAACCGCACGGCCAGACGGTCGCCTGGGACGGCGCGGCGAACAAGATCGAATACTGGCCCTCGACGCAGAACGTTTCCGCCGTCGGCGGCGATCTGGCCAAACAGCTCGAATTGCCCGCCACAAACATTCACGTTCACCAGGACCACATCGGCGGCGGCTTCGGCTCGAAGTTCCAGTCCGATCTGTGGGGCCGGGAAGCGGCGAAAATCTCCAAGATGGCCGGCGGCAAGCCGGTGAAGTTCTACCTCGGCCGGCGCGAAGAACTGACCATCGCGGGCGTCCGCCCGTCGGTGTTCGGCAAGGTCAAGATCGCCGCCAAGGCAGACGGCGAGATGACGGCATGGGATTCCACCACGTGGATGACGGGCGGCTTCGGCGGCGGCGGTTTGAACGCCGACCTCCTGCCCTATGTCTTCCGCAATGTGGCCAACCGCCGCATCAACCACACCGCGGTTTCCACCAACAATGGCGCCTCGCGCGCCTGGCGCGCCCCGAACCACCCGCAGGTCTGCTACATCACGCAGGCGGCGATGGAAGATCTGCCCACCAAGATCAAGATGGATCCGGTCCAGTGCTTCCTGAAGTACCACGACAAGACCGCGCGCGCGGAAACCTACCGGGCGCAGATCACCAAGGCCGCCGAAATGACGGACATGAAAACGAACTGGAAGCCGCGCGGTTCTTCGCCCGGCAGCGTCAAACGCGGTCTTGGACTCGCCGTCGGCACCTGGGGCGGCGCGGGCCATGCCTCACAATGCCGCGCGACGATCCATCCCGACGGCACGGCCGTCATCGAGATCGGTTCGCAGGACCTGGGCACCGGCACCCGCACCATCATCACGCAAGTGGCCGCCGAGACCTTCGGCCTGGCGATGAACGCCATCACGCTCAAGCTCGGCGATAACAACTATCCGCCTTCGGGCGCGTCCGGCGGCTCGACCACGGTCGGCGGCGTCACCGCTTCCACCCGTAAGGCCACGGTGAACGCGCTGGAAAAGCTCTTCGCGGCGGTTGCGCCCACGCTGGGCGTGCCTCCCGACCAGCTCGAAGCCGTCGATTCGAAGATCCAGGTCAAAGGCAACGCGGCCAAGTCGCTCACCTGGAAAGCGGCTTGCCAAAAGCTCGGCGTCAGCCCCATCACCGAGATGGGCGCCAACGACCCGCGCAACCCCGGCGGCCTCACCGTCGGCGGCGTGGGCGGTTGCCAGATGGCCGATGTTTCGGTCGATACCGAAACCGGCATCGTGAAGATCAATAAGGTCGTCGCGGTGCAGGACGTCGGCATGGTGGTCAACCCCAAGACTTGCGACAGCCAGATGTACGGCGGCGTGATCATGGGCATCTGCGCGGCGCTGATGGAAGAGCGCGTCATGGATGCGCACACCGGGCGCGTGTTGAACCCCGACA
>CAYUZM010000092.1:9591-11745 GCA_964449665.1 uncultured Solibacteraceae bacterium | reverse complement strand
ACAGAGCCGTCTGGCTCAAACCGGCATAGCCGTCACCGGCGAAGGTGGGCTTGCCGCCGGTCCACAGGGATTGGTGCGTGTGCATGCCGCTGCCGTTGTCGCCATAGAGCGGCTTGGGCATGAACGTCGCGCTCTTGTTATGCTTGCGCGCCACGTTTTTCACGATGTACTTGTACAACATCATGTTGTCGGCGGACTTGATGAGCGTGTCGAAGCGCTGGTCGATTTCGCACTGGCCGGCGGTGGCCACCTCGTGATGATGGCATTCGATGTTCAAGCCGCACTTGATCATCTCCTCCACCATTTCGGCGCGGATGTCCTGCATGTGGTCCGTCGGCGGAACGGGGAAGTAGCCTTCCTTATAGCGGGGACGGTAGCCGAGATTGACGCCTTCGCGGCCGGTGTTCCAGCGGCCCTCGTCGGCGTCGATGTGGTAGTAGCCGGAGTATTGGTTGGAATCGAAGCGGATGTTGTCGAAGATGAAGAACTCGGCTTCGGCGCCGAAGTAGGCGGTGTCGCCCAGCCCGGTGGTGCCGAGGTACATTTCCGCCTTGCGGGCGATCCAGCGCGGGTCGCGTTCGTAGTGCTGGCGCGTGATGGGGTCGACAATTTCGCAGAGGAGCAACAACGTGGGGACGGAGAAAAACGGATCCATCAACGCCGTCTTCGGATCGGGGATGAGCAGCATGTCGCTCTCGTTGATGGCGGCCCAACCGCGGATCGACGAGCCGTCGAAGCCGAAGCCTTCCTCAAACGAGTCTTCGCTGAGCTGATTGATGGGATAGGAGACGTGCTGTTGTACGCCAGGCAAGTCCGTGAAACGCAGATCGAGCTGGCGCGCGCCATTTTTCTTTGCAAACTCCAGTACTTCCTTCGGACTCATGGAACCTCCAATTAAGACTGGGGCGGGAACCGCCTGGGCGGATTAAAGTAGAAGCATACCAGAGCCCGCCCGGGGCCGTTGATTGAAAATATTGATCGGTTGAATCACCTTTCCCCGTGAACGCATGAATCAGACTTCGTTGGACTTACAGCCTTCGCGGCGCCTCTACTCGGTGTCGTCGCTGACGCGCGAGATTCGCGAGATTCTCACGACTTCGTATGACGGCATTTGGGTGTCGGGCGAGATTTCCGGCCTGAAGCTGGCCTCCTCCGGGCATGCCTATTTCAACCTGAAGGACGCCAGTTCGCAGATCCGCTGCGCGATCTGGAAGGGCAGCATGCGCGTGCTCCGCTTCAAGCGGCAGGAGGGCATGGCGGTGCTGGCGCGGGGCCGGATTGACGTGTACGAGCCGCGCGGGGAGTATCAACTGATCGTGGAAGCGCTGGAGCCGCAGGGCCAGGGAGCGCTGCAACTCGCCTTCGAGCAATTGAAGGCGCGACTCGAAGCCGAGGGCCTGTTCGCCGCCGAGCGCAAGCGGCCGCTGCCGCGCTTTCCGCGACGGATCGCGATTGTCACCTCGCCGACAGGCGCCGTGATCCAGGACATGATCCATGTTTTGACGCGGCGGTTTCCCGGCCTGCACATTCGCCTGTATCCGGCGCTCGTGCAGGGGCCCGGTTCGGTGGAGGCGATCGTGGAGGGCATCCAGTATTTCGCCCAATCGGGCTGGGGCGATGTGTTGATTGTGGGCCGCGGTGGAGGTTCGCTCGAAGATTTGTGGAGCTTCAACGAGGAGGCGGTCGCGCGGGCGATTGCGTCCTCGCCGATCCCGGTGATTTCCGCGGTGGGCCACGAAACCGACTTCACGATCGCCGATTTTGTGGCCGACTACCGGGCTCCGACGCCTTCCGCCGCGGCTGAAATTGCCGTCCGCGACGCGGGCGCGCTGGTGGAAACGCTGGCCGCTCATTCGGCGCGCCTCGAACGGGCGGCGCGGTTCCGCGCCCTTCGCCTCTCGCAGCGCTTCGACGATACGCAGTTCCGGCTGCGGGACCACGCCCGCGCGCGGCTGGAGAGGCTGCGCCGCTTGATCGAAACCCATGCCGCGCTCATTCAACGCGCCGATCCGCGCCTGCGGTTGGCGCAGATCCGGCAGCAGCGGGCAGCCGCACATGCGCGGTTGGCTCCGGCGCTGCAGCGGGTGCTGTTTCAGCGCCAGACCCGGCTCGCCACGCTTGCGCAGCGTCTCGCTCCGGCTCTGGCCCAGCGCG
>CAYUZM010000092.1:0-9581 GCA_964449665.1 uncultured Solibacteraceae bacterium | reverse complement strand
CGGGGAATGGGGCCCGCTGGGGGGGTTGGCGCGCGGCTACAGCATTGGGCAGGCGGCCGACGGGGCCGTGCTTCGCGACGCTTCGAACACGGCCGCGAAGGCTAGCCTATCGGTCCGCCTGCACAAGGGGTTGTTGCAGGTGAAGGTGACGAAGGTGCAGTAAAGTACAAGTAATGACCAAGTATGCTGTGGTGATTCACGACGACCCCGGCGGCGGTTATTGGGCGGAAGTTCCCGCATTGCCTGGATGCT
This sequence comes from uncultured Solibacteraceae bacterium, assembly GCA_964449665.1. Classification (GTDB taxonomy): domain Bacteria; phylum Acidobacteriota; class Terriglobia; order Bryobacterales; family Bryobacteraceae; genus JAFLBB01. The sequence continues at coordinate 9,329 of CAYUZM010000092.1, read as the reverse complement.
ATTCGCAAGGCGACACGATGGATGAGGTCACCGCCAACATTCGCGAGGCCATCAGTGGAGTGCTGGATGTGCTCGGAGAAGAGGGCGTTGAACCTGAAGCAAACGTGCGCGTTTTGGAGATTGCTGTCTGAAGCCCATCTCCGGCCCTGACCTTTGCCGTCTGCTGGAGGCAAACGGCTGAGTCCTTCGACGCACAAAGGGAAGCCACAATATCTACTCGAAGGCGGGCGCTGCAAAGATTCTTTCCGTACCGGTCCACGGCAACAAGATTCTGAAGCCAGGCCTCGCCGCCAGAGTCGCAAGAGACTCGAAGGTGACTTGGTAACGTCGTCACTCAGTGCGCGCCGTTTCAGCCCGTCTTTGGCGAATGCGATGATGTGTCCGAAGTGCACCGTCTCAGACAAGCCGCCAAGATTGCCGCCGCTGCGGCGATAGCTGCTTTGGCGGTGATCTTCTACTATCGCACCGAACAGCCAGTTCTCTTCAGGCTCAACCCCGATTTCGGCGCCGTGCGGCCGCGTTCCTACTGCGTACTGAATCCCTTTCGCGAACAAGGGCCGGAACATGCCACCGAAGCGATACTTGACCTTTTGCGTCAAGGCACGCGTGAGGTGCTTACCGCTCTGTTGGATGCTGAACGCCACGACCATATTCTCTTACGTGAAGCGCAATATCGTGTTCAGTCGTGGCGGCTTTGCTGGCGGTCGGACGATTCCAAGGGGACCACACTTGGTTACTGGGTCAAGCGTGCCGGCTATGACGATGAAGAGGAGGTTTTTTTCGATCTCGCAAAATCACCGCGGTGGGCGGTTGTTTCCTACAGCGCGATCTACTGAACCGAACTTGTATAGTCTCCATGGGGCACCCCATTCACTTGAAGCGCCCCATGGTTGCCTGCTCCCTACTGCACCGCTTCGGCCACCTGGACGGCCCGCGCCCGGCTTACCCTACCCACAACAGCCAGCGTACGGTCCGGCGTGTTCCACACGACGGCCGTCGATCCCGGTTTGCCGTCATCGGTGAAGTCCTCGATGAGCATGGCGGGGACGCCGCCCACCTGGATTTCGCTCACGTTCGCCGCATCCTCGCGTGGCACGCCGAAGAACCACGCCGGATTGGCCGCGAACCGCTGGCCCATGTGCCGCGCCTCGATTGCGCCAACGCCGAGAATGCGGAACACAGTCTCCACGAATGCCGCCGTTTGAAAGCCCGGCGGTGTCAGCAACGCAATGCGTTCGCACTGCATCACCTGCACGTCGCTATACTGCGCGAACACGAGCGCGCTGGAGGCGACTTCGAGCGTCGCGCCGTCCCACTCCTGTGGCACGGTCACACCGCTTGCTCCCACGCGCGCCAGCGCGCCGCGCAACTCATTCACGCGCACGGTGACCCGCTCGCGAATCGGGGAGACGAGCGTGAAGCTCGGCGCACCCTTCATCACCTCCGCGCGCGGCAGCAGGGGCCGGTAGCCGGCTTTGCGTTCGAACTCGTCGAGGTTGTTCACGCCCGTCATCGAGCCGGGCCCGCCGACGGACTGGCCGCGCAGTGACGGCACGAGGTCGTCGAGGTCGTCCAGATTCACCCGCACTACTTCCACGCGCGTCAGGAACAGGTTATGCCAGATGAGCTGCGCGAAGCCCACTAACGTCCCCGGCATCACCACGACACTTAAGCATGCTGCCGTGGCCGCCGCGGTCAGTGCCCAGCGAAGGCGCCGGCCGGCGGGACCGCCCACTCGTTGCCTTTCGCGCAACTGCACCAGCCCGCGCGTTACATCCGGCTGCCAGTCCGCGGCCGGACGCAGTTCGCCCATGCGGTCTTCCACCCATTGCCCGGTGTTCATATCGTTATGCTTCTCCATAGCGCTTCGTGTACTCCTTCCGGAACGCCTCCTGCGCGCGGCCGAGCAGCGTACCCACGGATGCCGGATTCAATTCAAGATCCGATGCCAGTTCGCCGTAGTTGAGTCCTTCGCCGCGCAGCAGCAACATCTCCGCCTGCCGCGCGGGCAGCGCCCGCAACACGGAGCGTACCTGTTCTTGCCGTTGCCGCTCCGTGCTGAGTTCTTCGGGAGTGCGCGGCTTGCCCAGGATGCCTCCGAATAGCCGCTCGTACCGTTGGCGGCGCGTGCGCCGGCGCAACTCGTCCAGCGCCGCGCGAACCGCCGCGCGGTACAGCCAGCCCGCGGCTCCTTCGCCATGCGCCCGCGGCGCGCGCCACCACTTCAGGAACACCTCAACCGCCAGCTCCTCCGCGCGTGCCGGATCGTGTACGACCCTCGCAATGACGCGGGCCACGCGCTCGTAGTGAGCGCGGAATGTGCTCTCCATATCCATCCCAGAAGCCTCGGCCACCTGCTCTACCGCAATTTCGCTTTGTGCGTTCACATCCATACAACGACGCCCGAACCTGGTTTGTGACAGAACCTTGCAAGACGGCGACGGGCGCGGCGATTCGGGCACGGCGATTCTGGCCGGGTGCGACACCTCGCATTACAATAACTCCCATGTTCCGCCGTGCCGCGCTCCTCACGCTTGTTGTGTATCCGCTCGCGGCCCAGGTGCCCGCGATGCCGAATCCGGCCATCGTGAAGCTGGTGGGCGAGGTGTCGGCCGATCGCATTGCGGATATCATGCGTAAACTCGAATCGTTCGAGACACGCGGCAACTACACCGACCCCACGCATCCCACGCGCGGCATCGGCGCGGCCCGGCGTTGGATTCATGACGAATTCAAGAGCTACTCGCCACGTCTGGAGGTCCGTTTCGACGCGTACAAAGTGAAGAAGCAGGAGCGTTTCTGGCGCGATGTGGAAGTGGTGAATGTGGTGGCCGTGCTGAAGGGCAAGATCCATCCCGGCCGTCAGATTTTGATCTCCGGCCACTACGACTCGCTGCAGCTTCTCAATCGCCGCACGGGCGGGGCGGGCGATCCACCGGAGATGACCGGCGAGCAGCGCGCGCAGGAGGCGGAGCTCCCCGCGCCGGGCGTGAGCGACGATGCTTCCGGCACGGCCGCCGTGATGGAACTGGCCCGCGTAATGAGCCAATACGAGTTCGACAAGACGCTGGTCTTCGTTGCGTTCGCCGCCGAGGAGATTGGCCTGGTGGGCAGCGGACTCTACGCCGACCGCGCCGAGAAGCAGAAGGACCTCATCGAAGCCGTGCTGAATAACGACATCATCGGGAACGATCTAGCAGGCAACGGCCGCCGCGACAACCGCCGCGTACGGCTGTTCTCGGCCGACCCCGCCGACTCGCCGTCGCGCACGCTGGCCCGCTACGTCCGCGACACGGCCCTACGCTACACGCCGCAAATGGCCGTCGAAACCGTCTTCATGCACGACCGTTTCCGCCGCGGCGGCGATCACACTTCGTTTGCGATTCGTGGATTTGCCGCCGTGCGTTTCACCACGCCCGCCGAGTTTTATGCGAATCAGCACACGGCAAGCGACACATTCGCCAACGCGTCGCCCGACTATGCGGCTTCAGTGGCGCGCGTGAATGCCGCGGCCGCCGCGTCGCTTGCGCTCGCCCCGCCTGCGCCGCTGACGGAGCGCGAGATCACGACCGGACCACGCAAGGGCACGATGACCACGATGCTCGCCCGTGGAGATTCCGGCTACGACGCGCAACTGAAGTGGAAACCGGTGGACACGCCCGACGTGGCCGGTTACTCCGTGCTCACGCGGACGACGACCGCGCCCTTCTGGGAACAAGAGCTTTGGGTTGGCAACACGACCGAGTTTCGCTTCGCCGATCTCTCGATCGACGACCGCATCTTTGGCGTCCGCGCGTGGGACAAAGACGGCAACCCCTCGCTCGCCGCGCCTTTTGCAAACACCCAATCTTTTACTGTGAAGACGCCGGAAACCTACTAACTTAATTCAGTCCAGCGCAGGTTTTCGTCCCGGCTTTTTCTTCTTCGGCTTTTCCAGATCGTCGGCCACGCACTTGTAACAGTGTTTGCTCGCCGCCAGGTCTGCCGCGTAGGCCAGCGCCGCGGCCACGTGTGACAACTGCAGCCCCGGATGCCTGCCGAGAATGTCTTCCGCACCCAATCCTTCCGACAGATCGTTCAGGATTTCCGCCACTGTCACTTCGGTGCCCTTGGCGCACAATTGTCCTTGCTTGATCGCAGGATCGCTCACCAGGTGCTTCTTCCAAACCATGCTTGCCGCAACGCTCCTTCTTTTCTCTCATCGGTCCGCGCGCGGCAAATGTGGACCGGATTTCATCGCATGACATATACTCACGGCCGGAGGATCGATTCATGTCCACTACCGCTCCCGCGCTCGATCCCGCGCCGCCCGGCCACGGCGCGCTTTGGATGCTGGCCAACATCTGGTTCGAGCCCGCGCGTGTCTTTGAACAGGTTGCGCGGACACCGCGATGGTGGATTCCGCTGCTCCTGGTGACAGTGGCCGCCATGGCGTTCATGGGCGTCTTCACCAGTCACGTCGGCTGGGAAACCTTCATGCGCCACGAGCTGGAAGCCAATGCGCGCTTCGATTCCATGACGCCGGAGCAGCGTGAGCAGGTGATCTCCATGCAGATGAAGTTCGCCCCGATCATGGGATTTGTGGGCGTGCCGACGAGCATTGCGACGAGCGCGATTGTGATCGCCACGGTTTTGCTGCTTGTGTTCAAGTATCTGCTGGACGCCGCGTGCCGGTTCTCGCAGGCGCTGGGCGTGGTTTCCTGGTCGATGCTTCCCGGACTGCTAAACACCGCCGCCGCCGCCGCGATCATGTTCGCGCTTCCGGCGGCGGAATTTGATTTGAAGAATCCCGTTGGGGTGAACCTCGGCTACTACCTCGGTCCGGAGTCTTCGGCGTGGATGAAGAGCCTGCTCACCAGTATCGACTTCTTCTCGATTTGGACCATTCTGCTGCTGGCCACCGGCATGTCCGTCATCACGCGCAAAGGTTGGGGGGCGTCGCTCGGAGCGATCCTGATTCCGTGGGGTTTCTACGTCGTGATCAAGACGGCGTTCGCCGCCGTTTTCGGCTAGATTCGCTGTGCCGAAAGCACGGCAATTTCCGAGCCCTCCGCCAGAAACGCCGAGCATGGCGGCACCGACAGCGCCTCAGCAAAGGCGGCGCCATAGAATCCTCGCACGTCGCAATCGAGCGTTGCCGCCACGGCGTTCCAGACGCGCCAGGGCGGATGCCGCACTTCGTACTCCACGGTGCCCGCGTCGCGCTGGCGGGTATAGCCCCAATAGTGCTCGGTGATGAACTCGGCCTCGCTGGCGGGCACCAACGGGCTGGGCTCGCCCGCCACCTCCACGGCCAACTGATTCCAACGGCCCGCGTGTTCCCAGGCATAGCGCGCAGCGGTTGGGCCCGCAACGCTTCGCATCGGGCAGGCTACGTAGGGTTCGTTGTAGGTCCAGCGGGCGATGGCCGCGATCGCGGCGCGCGGCACCACTTCGCGAATGAACACCACGCCGCGCCGCACGGTGCCGGCCACTTCGCACCGCACGTAGAAGCGCAGGTTCACTTCGTCGAAGTCGCGGTGGAAGGGCACGGGCACGCCCAACAGACGCGTGTTCAAGAACCGGAAGCCGACGACGCTCACCATCGCCTCACCGTGCCATGTGTCGAGCTCCGTGCCGGCGGGCACGAGCGGAAGCAGAACGGCCGGGTGGATCCGATAGTTCAGCATTGCCAACCACCGCCACTCGGCCGTTAGAAAAGTTCGGCTCACGCTTCCAGGCTATCGTGCCCGGGATCCAGGCTATCGTGCCCGGGATCGGGGTTAACGCGCCGGGGATTGGGGCCAGCGCGCCGGGATCGGGGCGAGTGCGCCGGGATCCGCGCCAGTGCGCCCGGACTATTTCGCCGCGAACACGACGCTAACGGAGGTCCAGTCTTTGTGTTCGCCTTCCATCACTTCTTCGAAGTTCGCCTGCAGCACGCGCCGGCCGTCGTCGGTCAAGCGGGCCCGCGCTTCGCGGAACGCCGCGTTCACTTTGTCGCGGGCCGCCAGATTCGGCATCGAGATCCACTCCACGCGCGTGCCCACCGGCATCGTGTGCTCCACTTCGACATCGAGGCCGTAGCCGTAGATTGTGCCATCCTGCACGAGTTGCTCCAGGACGGGCTTCATCTGCGCGTTGAACAGCTTCATGTAGGCATCGTTCTTCCCCGCCTTGATCGTGTTCATGGTGAAGGTGGTCACCGGCAACGCTCCGGCAGGCGGCGTCTTCATTTGAAAGACCGGCGAACGCAGCAACAGGTCGGAATGCGCCTCGGGATCGGTCGCCTCCAGTGAGCGCACCATCTGGCCGGGATTCTTCCTTTGCGCCTCTTCGATAGCCGCGCTTACCTTCTGGACGCTCGCCCAGTTCGGCATGGCGATCCAGGCGCTCGCGTTCGGCTTGCCGGCCTGATGCAGCAGATCGAGATCGGCGCCATAGGCGGTGATCGTGCCGTCTTTCAGAAGTTGGTCCAGCACGGGCGCGTAGACACCCTTCGTGACCGCGACCCAATCGGATGTCTTGTTCGGTTTGACTTTGAAAATGGCCACCATCGTTAGCGGCTGGGGAGCCGGTTGCGCCAGGGCGCAGACGCTCATCGCGAGCATGGCCGCAAGCGGCATCAAAATACGTTTCATGGGGTTTCCCCTCCCTCGGGGATTCAGGATAGCGGAATCTGATATCGGCGTAAAGAAGATTCGCCCTACGAATTTTCCACTCTATAGTTGGGCGCTTCCTTCGTGATGATCACGTCATGCACGTGGCTTTCGCGAAGACCGGCGATGGACACGCGCACGAACCGCGCGTTCTGCTGCAGCTCGGAGATCGTCCGGCAGCCGCAGTAGCCCATGCCGGCGCGGACGCCACCGACCAACTGAAACACCATCTCGGAGAGCGGACCTTTATACGGTACGCGCCCTTCGATGCCTTCGGGCACCAGTTTCGCGGCGCTCTCCTGCGCGTAGCGGTCAGTGGAAGTCCCCGTCGACATCGCGCCCAGCGAACCCATGCCGCGATAGGTTTTGAAGGTGCGGCCCTGGTAGAGGATCATCTCGCCCGGCGACTCATCGGTGCCGGCGAAGAGTGAACCGATCATGACGCAGTCGGCGCCAGCCGCGATGGCCTTGGCGAGATCGCCGGAATATTTGATGCCGCCGTCGGCGATGAGTGGAACGCCCGCCGCGCGCGCCGCTTTGGACGCTTCGGCGATCGCGGTGATCTGCGGCATGCCCGCGCCCGAGACAACACGCGTGGTGCAGATGGAACCCGGACCGATGCCGATTTTCACGCCATCCACGCCGCGGTCGATCAGATCTTTCGCGCCTTCGTAGGTGCCGACGTTGCCCGCCACCAATTGAAGCTCGGGCAGCAGCCGTTTCACGGCCACCACGGCTTCCAGCACGCGGTCGCTGTGGCCGTGCGCCGTGTCGATGATGATGACGTCGACCTTCTTGTCGACGAGCGCCTGCGCGCGTTCCAGGTAGTTGCCCGTGGCGCCGATGGCCGCGCCGACGCGCAGGCGGCCCTTCTCGTCTTTGGCCGCGTTCGGGTACTTCACCTTCTTCTGGATGTCCTTCACCGTGATGAGTCCCTTAAGCAGGTACTGATCGTCCACGACGAGGAGCTTTTCGACGCGGTGCTGGTGGAGAATCTCTTCGGCCTGTTCGAGCGTGGTGCCGACGGGAACCGTGATGAGGTTCTTCTTGGTCATCACGTCTTCGACAGGCAGGTCGGTGCGCGTTTCAAAGCGCAGATCTCGATTGGTGAGAATTCCTACGAGCTTGCCGTGGCCGTCGGTGACGGGAACGCCGGAGATGCGGAACCGGCGCATGACATCGAGCGCTTCGTGAATCCGTTGATGCGGCTGGACGGTAACCGGGTCGACGATCATGCCCGATTCCGAGCGCTTCACGCGGTCCACTTCCTCGGCCTGTTTGTCGATGGGCATGTTGCGGTGGATGATGCCCAGCCCGCCCTCGCGCGCGAGCGCAATGGCCATGTGCGACTCGGTGACCGTGTCCATCGCCGAGCTGGAGATGGGCACGTTGAGCGGGATCTTCCTTGTGAACCAGGTCTTGGTGTCCGCCTCGGTGGGCAGCACGTTGCTCCGCGCCGGAACCAGAAGGACATCATCAAATGTGAGGCCCTCGACAATGTGTTCGGGAATCATAGGGGGTTGATTTCCCAGGATAGCAAGCACGTCAAACGCGGTTGCGCTCCAGGCTGCGCCGCGCTACGAATAGAGGCGCCATGGTGATGTTTCGTTGGGTGTTCGTTCTGGGCTGCGTACTGCGGGTCTTTGCGCAACCGCAACCGGGCAACGGGCCAAACCTGATGCGGGAAGCGCCGGGGCTCACGCCCGAGACAGCCGCGCAACTTGAACAGGCGCTGGTTACCGAGCCGGAGAATACCGATACGCGCATGCGGCTGGTGCGCTACTACTTTCTGCAGGCGATGGCCCGCCAACGCGCCGAGCATATCTTCTGGATGATTGCGCAACGGCCCGAGTCCGCCCTGCATGGACCGGTGTACATGACGATGCGGCCCCGAACCGATGCGATCAACACGCCGGCCCAGTATGAACAGGGAAGAGTTCTTTGGACGAAAGCGGTGGAGCGCGAGCCGGAGAACGGGCCCATCCTGCTCAACGCCGCGCGCTATTTCTATTTTGGCGATCCGTTCGAAGCGGACAAAGTTCTGCTGCGCGCACGCCGGATTCCAGCGGCGCAAGAGGAAGCGACGAACATTTTGGTCTCGCACTATTCACACGCCACTTTCGCCGAGCTCTCGGCTGGCGTGGCGTCAGTATACGATCCCGGCGCGCCAGGCAACGAGTACCGCACACACGTTCGCGGCCCGCTCGCCACACCGAACGAGGCTGTCTTTCCCGGTCGCGTCGGGCTGCGACTTGCCCGCCCTAGGTCGTTCCCGCCCGATCACCGCCCGCCGCCCGAGCTCGTCGACCTGTACAAACGCACCAATGGGCATGGCCTGGAGCTTCTTCGGCGCGCACAAGCGTTGGAACCCGCCAATGGTGAGTGGCGGGCCGATCCCGCCAGCCCTCCGGCTCGCCCGACAGGCGCGGCGGCCGCCGGAGAGAATCTCCCCGTGGTCGCGTCCACAGTCGCGCCCATTTACCCGGCGCTTGCCGCGCAGGCTCGCATTCAGGGCGTAGTGAGAATGAGAGGCGTCGTGGGACCCGGAGGCGAACTGACGAACCTGGTGTTGGTCAGCGGACATCCTCTCTTTGTCCAGGCCGCTCAGGACGCCGCCCGGCAATCACGCCACCCAGACCGTGCCGGCCAGACTGTGATCATCGAGGTGCCGTTCCGGTTGCCGTGAAGTCC
>CAYUZM010000091.1:0-11879 GCA_964449665.1 uncultured Solibacteraceae bacterium | reverse complement strand
ACTAATTCACTAGTCACAAGCACATCGGATTGAGGCCGCTCAGTCCGCGAGGAATGAGTCGGGCATGCATTGCACCGCGTGGTCGCCGCCGGAACCGTCAGGCAGCGGCGCGTACGCTCGGCCGGTGTGCTGGAGCGTATACCGCCCGACGGCTTCGACTGTCGGCTCGCGATCTATCGAGCAATTCGCGGACCAAACCTGTTGGTTTCGTCATAACTGGGACGTGATACTCGTCGGCGAGACGGAGAGAGACTGCTTAAATCACTGCTGTGAGCCCGTTAGTTCTAACTCCGGGCCCGATAGAAAGGCAAGCGCCATTGAGGACATCGCTCTGACGCCTACCACGAGGGCCCCTTCGTCTACGAAAAAATTCGGACTGTGATTGGGAGCCGCTGTAGCTGGGTCCTGGTCCGGCGGCGTGACGCCCAGAAATACAAACAGGCCTGGTGTTGCTTGCGCGTAAAATGCAAAGTCCTCCGAGGCGCCTTGCAACGGCGATACCGGAACGCGACGGCCGCTCACGCGCTCAAGCAGAAGCCGCATCCGCTGAGCCAGCTGGTCGTTATTGACGGTCGTAATGTACATCTCGGTGATGGTTACTTCGGCCGTCGCATGTGCGCTCTCCGCAATTTTTTCGGCTGTTGTCCGGATATCGCTCTTCACTTGCATCCTAGTCTGTTCGCCGTACGTTCGAATCGTGCCCACCAGGTCCACGGAATCGGGAATAACGTTTGGGCTTGTGCCTCCGTGGATGGTCCCGACCGTCACGACAGCGGGTGACACCGCGAGGTTGGCCCGCCTGCTGACGACGGTTTGCAGTCCGGAGATGATCAGCGCTGAAGTGGCGATCGGGTCAATCGTGTTCCACGGCATTCCGCCGTGGCCTTGCTTTCCGATTACGCGGATCTTCAGTTCGTCACTGCTGGCCATGGTTGCCCCACTGCGGTAGAACAGTTCTCCGGTCCGTCCAGGCAACACGTGCAGGCCGAAGACGGCGGCCGGTTTCAACTCTTGAAATAGTCCTTCTTTGAGGATGAGTCTGGCGCCCCAGCTCTCGCCAGAGTGGGGCTCCACAACGCTCGAGCCCTCCTCGGCAGGCTGAAAGATAAAAACCACTGTTCCGGGCACCTGGCTTTTCATTCCGGTCAGAACCTCCGCCGCTGCCATGAGCATGGCGGTGTGGGTGTCGTGCCCACAGGCGTGCATCACGGGCACTTCGGCGCCCTTGTATCGCGCAGTAGCCGTCGACGCGAACGGTAAGCCGGTGAGCTCCTTAACCGCGACAGCGTCCATGTCTGCGCGCAGTGCGACCGTGCGGCCGGGTTTGCCGCCTTTCAAAACACCAACGACTCCGGTGCGCGCGACACCGGTACGCACATCGAGTCCCAAGCCCCGCAGATGGCCGGCAACGAGTTTCGCGGTACGCTGCTCCTGATCGCCGAGTTCGGGGTGCTGGTGAATATCTCGCCGCCACGCGATCAACTTTGGTTCGACAGCGGTGGCGCGGATGCCCACCTGGGCTTCCCAGGCCTTCTCTGACGGATCGTCCTGGGCTGCCAACGTGCCGCTCATGCCGCTCAGCAAGCAAAGAATTGCAAATGCGGCCCACGCACAGTGCGCTGCACTGCCCACAGCTGTTTCGTGAGCCACTTGTTCCATGGTGAGTTTCCATAGACCCACAAAATTCAATCCTCCCGGCAACGTGCCCGACCGCCTCGAAGGATAATCCCATCCGCGATCAAATGCGCTGGCCGCCATGAGTTGCGCACTCGCTTGCAATTAATTCATTTGCCGCTCGAAAGAGGATCTCCGAAGCTGATTTCCTCGTCCTCTTCCGTGCCTTTTTTCGGAATACCGTACTTCTCCATCCGATATCTCAAAGCCTTCCGGCTGATGTCCAGATACTTGGCGGCGTGCGTTTGGTTTCCATTGAACTTTTCCAAGGCTCGAACGAGCAGCTCCTTCTCGACGCCTTCGAGGCTGATGCCTTTGGGCGGCAGTTCCAATTGCAGGGTCTCGATGGAGGGGCGCTCGCGCTGAAGGAAGTCCGGCAAATCGCGGAGCGTGATTTCGTCGCCTCTTGTAAGAACCACTACGCGTTCGATTACATTCTCCAGCTCACGGATGTTTCCAGGCCATCGATAGTCTTGAAAGCGAGGCAGGAGGTTGGCAGGGAGGACAAGATCGGGACGGTTCTGCTTTTCTCTCCCTTTGAGAAAGAAATGCTGCACCAGTTCGGGAATGTCTTCGGCGCGATCCCGCAATGGAGGCAACTCGAGTGGAATGACCGCTAGCCGGTAATACAGGTCTTCGCGGAACGTGCCGTCCTCGATCATCGCGCGCAAGTTGCGGTGCGTGGCGGCGACGAAGCGAACGTCAACCTTGGTTGGTGATATTGCGCCGACTTTCTCTAACTCGCCTTGCTGAAGCAGCCGCAGGAGCTTCGGTTGGAGTTCGCCCGGCATCTCGCCGATCTCGTCGAGAAAGAGGGTGCCGCGGTCTGCCATCTCGACCTTTCCAACTTTGTGAGTGACTGCTCCAGTGAACGAACCCTTGACGTGCCCGAAGAGTTCCGACTCAAGCAACTCGCGGGGAATCGCACCGCAGTTGATTGTGATGAACGGCTTGTCGCGGCGGCGGCTATTGAAGTGAATCGCGCGGGCCAGCAACTCCTTGCCGGTCCCGGTCTCGGCGTGGATCAGGATCGTCGAAGCGCTCTGCGCGGCGCGGGCCGCCGTATCGAGCAGGGAAAGTAGTGCCTCGGAATGCCCAATGATGTTTTCGAAACCGTATTTCCGGTCGAGGTTCGCGCGCAGGGTTTGGACCTCCGCGACTAGGCGGAAGTGCTCCAGCACACGGTTCACAACCAGCGCCAGTTCCTCGAAGTCGATTGGCTTTGTCAGGTAGTCGTAGGCACCGGCACGCATTGCTTGCACGGCGCTTTGAATCGTACCGAACGCGGTAATTATCACGACCGGGAGTTCCGGATACTCGACGCGAATCCGGTCCAGCAATTCCATGCCGGATACACGGGGCATCTTCAAGTCTGTAAGGACGAGCGCCGGTGCCTCCTTTTCCATAACAGCGAGCCCCTGCTCTCCATCCCCTGCCGTGGACACCACATACCCCAACTCCTCCAGTTGGGTCTTCAGAACCCAGCGGAGGTTTTCATCGTCGTCGACAACCAGAATGCGCGCTTGGCTCATGCGTCGTTGCGCTGGGCAGGAAGTATTACGGAAAACATCATCCCCTTATCGGGGTTCCGTTGTGCCAAGAGCATTCCTCCCATCTGGGCCATGATCTGATGGGCCACCGGAAGCCCGAGACCGGTTCCCTGTTCCTTCGTCGTGAAGAAAGGGTCGAACAACCTATCCACATGCGCCGCTGCTACTCCGTGGCCTCTGTCGATGACGCGCACCGCTACCCGCCCGTCCTCTTCCTCCGCCGACAGCGTGACCGTCCCTCCGTCAGGACTCGCGTCAATTGCATTGATCATCAAGTTCAACAATACCTGTTCCAGTTGCTCGGGATCGCACTCGACAAGAGGCAGACCATCCGGCACGCTCTTTTCGCAGTGGATCGTCTTTCCCCGGATGCCATGATTGGCAAGCGCCAAGACATTGTCCAGGGCCTCGTCCAGGTGGATCTTTCGCAAGCGAGGCGGGCGGGGGCGCGCGAAGTTCAGAAAGTTCGTGAGCAGATCGTCCAGCCGCTGGCATTCGTATGCGATGATCTCAATGCACTTGAGGTGTTTAGGATCCAGACTGTCGTTTCGCTTCAAGATTCCGGCCGCTCCCGCGATGCTCGCCAGCGGATTTCGAATCTCATGCGCCAGGCCCGCCGAAAGCTGCCCCACGGCCGAAAGTCTTTCGATCCGCTTCATTCCCTCAAAGTTTGCCTGCACTCTTTGATAAACCGAACTGAGTTGCTCGGCGGTCTTGCGGAAATGGTTGCTTTGCCGGCGCTCCCTTTCAAAGCCGAAACCAATCAGTGTACCGAGAGAGATCAGTCCGGCGGAGTTCAGGGCCAAAGCGGTTCCAGAGAGCTTCGAGGGACCGGTAATCATGATGACGGACGCCAGGACTGCGGCCGCGAATCCGCCGCGCCAGCCGTCTACGTAAGCCGCAATTGCGACCGGCAAACCGAAGAACACACTCGCTACCGCCGGGGAAAACCAATTGCCAGTCGCAACGAGCGACATCGCGGCCACGGCGGCCCAGCGTGCAGTCCATGAATGGTTTGGTATTGGATTCACGGCGCCCGAATTTCCCCTCCATGATCAGCGTACACGCATTCGAAGCAGGTGAAGATCCGCTAGGAACTGGATTTGCGGGCCCGGCCGCTGCCCCGTAACGGGCAGTGCTGTGCCTTTTCGGCCAGTTGGCCGCGACTATTTGACGCGCGCAGCATGAAGAAGCGGATAAGAGCTTCGGCACGCTAATTGCACTCTTCATTCGTTCCGGCCACTCCCGTGGGCGGACCCCAACCAAGGAGACCCAAAATGAGAAACCGCATCTATATCACCAAAGAAGACTTCGACAGGCTATGCCGCCTGGTCAGAGGCCGGCGCGCCGGGCACTCTCCCGACCGAGGATATCTAGACATGCTCGAAGACGAACTCGATCGCGCCGAAATTGTCGAGGGCCATTCCATTCCTCCCGACGTCGTCACAATGAACTCCGAAGTCCGGCTGAAGGATTTGGATTCGGGGGAAGTCAAAGTGTATCGGCTCGTGTTTCCCAACCAGTCCCGGGCCGAGAACTCGATCTCGATACTTGCCCCGATCGGCACCGCAATGCTCGGCTACCGAGTCGGCGACGTCATCGAATGGCCGGTGCCCAAGGGGATTCGCCGTCTCCACGTCCTTGAGGTTATGTCTCAGCCAGAGAGCGTCGCCGTCGGCGCGCGCTAGCCGCATGATTGAAGCCACCGGCCGCCGCCAGAATCGTAGCGCGCTTTCGCGTTCCGTCGGAAGCGCACTACGGTCCTTCGAATTCTGTGTGCTCATCCACGACATCGAATATCCAAGGTGGGGCGCCATGCGTCCCATCCATCGCGGGGGATGGAGTCTGAACCTGGTTCGTGACTGAACTGATTCCGCTCACCGTACTCACCAGAACAGTACAGAAGAACAGCGCCAGAAGGGCGTAGTACACCATGCGTTCCGTGCAACTCGGCTTCCGCCTTGTTCCGCACAGCGTGGGGCATCCCGTCTTCCGGCATCGTCGCATTCGAGTCCTCCGGAGTATTCCGTCTATCCAGGGAAGCAATCGTGGGGCCAATGAGCGACGGCCAAACGGCACGTGGCGACTTGGGCGGCCGAAGGCTAATCGAATTGAGACCCAAATGGCGCGCTGCATTGGTGCCGCGCGCCATTTGGGTCATTCCGTTCGCCCAGGTTTAAGCCGCCCGGACCTCACGAATAGGTTGAGGCGCCAGTGGCCGCTTCCGCCGTTGCAGCCTTCGCCCAACGCGATAGCTGAGTTTGCTGACTGCACGATTGACAGTTGGCTCGATCTCAATTCCCTTTTCCAGGATCATGACGGGATCGCCATGGTCGAGATCTGCGGTGATCTGACAAATCTTGTCGACTCCGCCCTTCGGGCCGTTGGTGTCCGCCAAGTACACGGAGATGTATTTCACCTGAGTCTTGTACCTGTCAAATGCGAACGAGATACGGCGCTCCACGGTATCCCGGAGGTCATCTGTCCAGTCGACACTACGCGCGCGAATGGAAATCATCTTCGAATAGCTCCTTTTTGCGAGTCGTTCTCCTGCCTGATTTGTCTTCCAGCAATCACCGCGCCATTCTCACCGAAGCTATTCAGGGATCATCGCCTTCCAAACTGGCTGTCACAGCCTTCTGGACGAAAGGGCGCAGCACTGGTCCGTAAGGGGCAGTTGAATTGCCAGAATCGCTCGATTTCGCATACCCGGACGAATGTTTAGAAGGTTTCCGCGCGGTAATGGCACCGCTCAAATGGCAGGTCACTTGCATACATCGGAAGCTATGCAGAAACGTACCGATCCGAAACTGCATCCCACCGAAGTTCGTGCGGCTCTCCTGACGGAGCGTACCGCGTTGCTTATAGGAGGCAGAGGCGAATTGGACATGCTCAATTCGACAGGGATCGTAGCCCTTGAAGACCAGGCTCCCGTTCTTCACGACCAATTCGTCGCGCTGCGGCGGCATCACCTGGACCGTCGAAAGCTCAGGCTTATCGATGCCGCCATCGCACGGCTCGACCGTGGCGAATTCGGCGCATGTGAAGAGTGCGGCGACACCATCTCGCCCAAGCGCCTACAGGTCATCCCATGGGCAGCTTATTGCATAGCATGCCAGGACCAATTCGACGTGGAAGAGATTCAGTTGGAGCCGGACCTTCAGCTTACAGCGTAGGCGGCAAGGAGTGCGCGACCGGCGCGCTACGACAAATGAGAGGAGCATGATGCAAAAAACTTGGAAGATTTTCGCGCCGATCGATCTCGCGGACGATCCGGAAGCCGCGGCGGAGCATGCAATCCATGCCGCAACCGCGATGGATGCCGAGCTTACGATGCTTTATGTAGCCAATCAACTCCAGCCTACTGGAGACAACCGCCTCGTATGGCCCCCCAATGCCCTCGCCGCCGGTCGAACGCCGCGGGGCATTCGCCGCCGGGTTCTTCCAGGCAAGCCTTCGGAGATGATCGTACGCTATGCCGAACTGAGCGACGCGGACCTAGTACTGATGACCAGCGAAAACTGCGGTGGATGGAAACGTTTCTGGAAGCATTCCGTAACGGCCGAGGTAATGGCGTCTAGCAGCTGCCCCGTCTGGATCATCGATTGGAAAGCGGTGGACGACGATTACCACTTCAAGTGCCGAACGATCCTGTGTATGTTGAACCTGGACGGAGCGGACGAGCCAGTCGTGAGGCACGCGGAGTCGCTGGCGCTCAGATCGGGCGGTGAACTGATCTTAGCGAGTGCAGTTCCGGAAAGTGGCGAACATTTGCTCCATGAGGCGATCGGCGGTTCCAATCGGCCGCTCTCAGCACAACTTGCGCTGGAACGCATGGGTGCGATTGGAGCCGGGCTAACCGTGCCGTACAAGACTTCGGTGATGACCGGGTCGTTGAACAGGTGCGCCACGCTGGCGGCGCATCGGCACTCCGCCGATATCGTCGTGGCCTCCAGCGCTGCGCCAGGCAGCATGTATGCAAACGGCGTTGACATACGTTCGGTATTGAGACAGTTGGCATGCCCGGTCGTCTCGGCTCCGCGTAATTCGTGCGCGGCTCGGCATCGCGAGATTGCCATGGCCGAGCAGCCGGTTCTGAGGAAAGTCGCAAACTTCAGGAGTTGAGGAGTGGGTGCCGGGCGCATCAAGCGGTTCGCCCGGCATGGCCGCGAGTTTGGCTTTCCTTCTCAGAGACGCGCTGCCTCGGGTGTGGGTACGGTGGCCACCTCCTAGCGTTGCGAATCGCCTCTATTGCCTCAGCGTCTCCGGAGGAAGGCGGAGCCCTCTGCAAGAGACTGCGCCCGCCTTCATTTTCCCAACGATCAATCGCTAACTTGCTTTCGTCCCGCACTGTGTCGCCTCCTGCGCACATGAACCTCGAATTCCATTTCACCGCTTTCGCTGCATTAACGCGTAGCGCCATCAGCAGCCGGTCACTCGTACAGAACCGAATACGGGACCGGCTTCTCCGAATGATCGCAGCCAGTGCTATCTGTCAGAATCGCGCGCAACATCCAAACCATCTTCTCGTGTTCTCGCATCACACCGGTGAGCAGGTCGCTCGAACCCAAATCAAGATCGCTGCCGGCCGGCAATTCCAGAGACTCCCTGATGAATCGTATGATCGACTCGTGATCGCCCAACAGATCGTGGAGCATCTCATTCGCCCCACACACCCTTCCGGCGTGTTCGCGAAGCACCGTCCGCTGCAAGTACTCCGTCATCGTTCCCGGCGTGTGGGCTCCAAGCGCCCGGATACGCTCGGCGACGTCGTCGATATGGCTCGCGAGAATACCAAACTGTTCCGCGAAGAGACCGTGAAGCTCGGCGAAGTGTTGCCCGGTGACGTTCCAATGATAGTTGCGTAACTTGATGTAGAGGACATGCTCGTCGGAGAGCACCTGGGTCAAAACGGCAACCGTAGTATGTAATCTCGTGCTCGTGATTCCTATCTCGGGCGCAATCGTTACTGCTAACATAATGTCGTCTCCTTAGCTGCTTTCACTTGTTCCGGCACACATAGAAGTCCTACCAATTGCATCGATTCGGGCAGCGCCATTGAAACGGGCGGCGCCTACCATCAGGCCAGTCCTTCGGATTCCATACCGCTCTACACATTAAGCACAAGAGCGCGCAATTGTTCTTGGTTAGCCTCTGCACGCCGACCCGGACCAATTCTTCGTCGGTGAGTTCTCGATTGGTTGTCAGTTCGTGCGCCGGGCGATCATCGATCTGATTCATGTATGCATCCTCGGAATAGATTCTTTTCTCGTCTCATATTTAGCAGGGCAATTCTCGGGCCAATTGAAGGTCCGCTGCCGACGCAATGTGGAGATCAAATTGCACTTACGCTAGCGACCGTTCAAACATTCAATCGACCATGGAGTGGAAAAGACAGTGAGAACAGAGTTGAACTCGATCCGTTTTCGAAGAGTCCAAGAACCGCATCAGCACCGCTGGAGTTTGATACTCGCCGGCGGAGACGGGAAGCGGCTCCTCCCGCTGACGCGGATGATCGCGGGCGACGACCGTCCGAAGCAGTTCTGCACGCTCGTTGGCGACCAAACGCTCCTAGATCGGACGGAGGAAAGGGTCCACATGGTCGTTCCCGCCCGGCAGACGATGGTGATCGTTACCGAGGCCCACGAGAATTTCTACGCCGCGCGATTTGGCGACGCACATCGCGCGCCATTGATCGTTCAGCCCATGAACCGGGGCACTGCCCCAGCGATCCTTTACGGCCTGGAGCGGCTTCACCAGTTGGATCCTCAAGGCGTTGCCGCCGTATTCCCATCCGATCATCACATCGCAGATGAACGAGCTTTTGCCACCGATCTTGAAACCGCCTTTGCCGCGGCTGAATCCCACCCAGACTGCGTGCTTCTTCTCGGCATCGCGCCCGACTCTGCCGAGGTAGGCTACGGCTGGATCGAACCAGGCGCTCCGCTGGGAGACGGTCAGATTGACTCAATCCGCCTCGTACGTCGCTTTTGGGAAAAGCCCTCGCAACCTCTCGCCGACGAATTGTTGGACAGGGGATGCTTGTGGAATAGCTTCGTGATGATCGGCAGAGTCGGCAAGTTCCTTAGCCTAATCCAACGGGCACTCCCGAAGTTGATGCGCTCCTTTGCATCTATCCGCTCGACCTATAGCAGTGCCCGCGAGGGTGCGGCCTTGCACGACCTCTATTCGAGAATCGAGTCGATCAATTTCTCAGAGCGGGTCCTCTCCGTTTTCCCCGGGGACCTGGCGGTGCTCCGCAGCGCCAACCTCGGCTGGAGCGATCTAGGCGAGGCCCGCCGCGTGCTCGCCGTGCTCGATAGCAACGGGGTCAAACCGGAATGGACACACGCGTACGCGGGGCAGGCCGCCCATTGCGCCGTTGGTGTCTGAAACCGCTCACGGATGGCCGATATGGCTCAGCGTACATCCGGATCGAGGAAGACGAAATTGCACTAAACGATTGTGAGGTAACACAAGAGATGACCAACGAATCTTCACTCATGACATTCACTATCGATGAGCCCGGGCACCGTGCTTTGCGAATGGTGCGCCGGGCACTGGCGCTCCACGGGCTTCAGATCGCGGCCGAATTGGATGTCACATTGAGAATCGAACAAGAGCTAAGCGCCGAAGTGGCGCCTTGCGTCGTTCTGTCTGTTGATGATCCAGCGCTACTACTCGAAGGGATTGTGTTTCATCGAGGCGCGGCCCTAGAGATCCCCCAGCCTGTGGTTGTCTCTGGAGGCGACCGCCACACGGAGGTACTCGTTCGGAGCGTGGAATCGCTGATCGCCAGAGGCCTTCCTGCGAGCGTTCAAAATCCCGCGCTCCAGTTACAAGCCCGAATCGTCCGCGCAATCGAAACTGTTGCCGACTGCGTACACGATCAGATGCCCGTCAGCGCTTGAAATGGGAAAGCTCGCGTTATGGAAGGAGTTATCGCATGTCCAATAAAGCGGAGCGGCGTCCCACGAGGGAGGAGCGTCATGCGCGGCATCCGTTCCAGAGCGCAGGTGGATTCCGTGCCCGACGCCAGCGCGCGTTAAGAAAGGGAAAGCGCGTGCTGTATGCCTTCGGAGCATTACTCGTTTGCCTGCTGCTGTTCGGTGTATCGCCGTTCACCGTTTTGTCGCTGAAATAGATTCCGTCACGACCGGTTAACGGCGGACGATTCGAGCTGTCCCGTGAGGACCGATTTCCTCTTTCGATCAAGGCCGGCTAGCGCGCTCTGGTAGCCCGAAGCGAACGCCGCCACCCCATCGGCCTGTAATTTCTCCGCGACAGCGTGCAGATCGATACCTAGCCCGGCCAGCCTAGAAAGTGCGGCATGGGCCTCTTCGAGTCCCGCCAAGACGGTGACGCCGCGGACGCGCCCGTGACTGCGAAACGCATCCAGCGTCGCCGGCGGGATTGTATTCACGGTTTCCGGGCCGATGAGTTCCTCCACGTAGAGCACGTCAATATAGTTCGGATTCTTCACGCCCGTGCTGGCCCAGAGGGGCCGCTGCACGCGGGCCCCGCGTTGCTTGAGCGCGGCGAAGGGCGCGCCGTGGAAGATCTCTTCAAATCGGCGATAGACCATCTTCGCGTTTGCGATCGCGATTCTGCCTCGTAGGGCAAGCGCATCGGCAGTGCCAATCGCATCGAGCGCTCGATCCACCTGGGTATCTACGCGGCTCACGAAGAAGGACGCGACCGACGCTACACGGCCAGGTTCACGGCATTGCTGAAGGCCCTTGATATAGGCGTTTGCAACCGCCTCGTAGTGATCGAGGGAAAACATTAGAGTGATATTGATGTTGACCCCTTCCGCGATCAAGGCCTCCACGGCTTCGATACCTTCGCGTGTCGCCACGACCTTGATCATCAGGTTCGGCCGATTCACCGCCTGCCAAATCCGGCGCGCTTCCGCAATGGTCGATGTAGCGTCTTTTGTCAATTGGGGTGGAGGCTCGATGCTCACGAAACCGTCGGCGCCGCCGCTCAGATCGTAAACCGGTCGCAGGAGACCAGCCGCCATTTGAACATCCTCGATTGCAAGGCGATCATAGAGCGTAGACGTATCGACGGTGGGCGATCGAGCCAACAGCGCGCGTAGCGCGCCGTCGTAGTCGCTGCTGCCGTTGATCGCCTTTTCAAAAATCGTCGGGTTGCTCGTCACACCGCGGAGACCGTCTTTGTCAATCAGGCTCTGAAAGCTCCCATCGGACAGGAGGCTTCGGCGAATGTAGTCAAGCCAAATCGACTGGCCATGTTTTTGTAGATCCAATAGCGGATTCATGATGCTCCTTTCGCGGCTGGGCGCGGCGCCGTTTGGAGGCGGAGCGACGCTCAGTCCGCATGCACCCTTCCTTGTGCTTAGTGCATTCGTACTGCCAACCAAAGGTGGCCATGGAAGTGCAATTGGGTTGGTACAGGTAAAGGCGCTTCGCAGTCACGATGTCCTACCAATTCATCACCGCTATTCCGCTGAACTTCTGGAAGGGCAGCGGTTGCTTCATGGGGATCCACACGCTCGCCAGGGGCATTCGTGCCCTAGGCGGCGAAGTGAGTTTCGTCACCCCAAGTTGTCACGTTCCCGTCTACGCGGCCAAAAGGATCCTCTTTAATCATCAACTCCGCTATAGGGAACTCTCCAGCCGCGACACCGTT
>CAYUZM010000090.1:0-11946 GCA_964449665.1 uncultured Solibacteraceae bacterium | reverse complement strand
TGTAATGGCGGTCCACGTGGCGTTGCAGCTTGTCGAGCGGCTGGCCGGTGGCATCGGAGAGAATCTTGTTGAGGATCTCGCGCATGCGGAGAATTTCGCGGGCGTAGATGTCGATATCGGTGGCCTGGCCGCCGATGCCGCTGGCGTGGGGCTGGTGGATGAGCACGCGGGCGTTGGGCAGGGCGAAACGCTTGCCCTTGGCGCCGCAGGCCAGCAGCACGGCGGCCATGGAAGCGGCCTGGCCGACGCAATAGGTCACGATATCGGGCTCGACGAGGTTCATCGTGTCGAGAATCGCCAGACCCGATGTGATGGAACCGCCGGGCGAGTTGATGTAGAGCGAGATGTCCTTTTCGGGATCCTCGGAGGCCAGAAACAGCATCTGGGCGATGACGAGGTTGGCCACCTGGTCGTCAATAGGGGTGCCGATGAAGATGATGTTTTCCTTCAATAGGCGCGAGTAGATATCGAAGGCCCGTTCGCCGCGGGCGGTCTGTTCGACCACCATCGGCACTAAAACGGAATTTCGCATCTCATACTCGTTATTCGGGCTTGATTTCACGAAGACCTCGCAAGTTCCAGGGAGTGAGGGCGGGATCCGCCGGCGGTCATGCCGGGCCGCTCGCTCGCATTAACCCTTGCCGGTGCGCTTCCGGGCCTTGGCCGCGTTTTGCCGCTTGCGATCCAACGTGCGGGCGGCCTGAGCAAGGGTGGTTCCCTTCAAATATTCTACGACATGGTCCTGCACGGGCTGCCAGGAATCGTAAAAGCCGCACGCCACGCCCTTGCCGCACGGCGAGTGGCCCGCCGGACAGCGTGACGAGACCGGCTCCTTCTGCACCGCTTCGACGATGCGCAGCAGGGTGATCTTTTCAGGGGCGTCTTTCAAGCGGAAGCCGCCCGTGGGTCCTTTCAGCGAAATCAACAGGCCTTGGCGCGCCAAATCCTGCAGTATTTTCGCGAGAAAGAACGGGGGAATCTCAGTTGCCTCGGCAACGTCCCGGGCCATGGCCACGTTTCCGTTCTGTACGGTGGCCAAATAGGATAAGGCCCGTAATGAGTACTCAACCGGCTTGGAGAAGAGCAACTCCAACCTCCCAGTTCATAAATGCGCCGAGCGCGTATGATCGTGATGCAAGAGAACGATGATGCGTTCTTAAACTATTCTAATTTTTATTTTGTCACAAGATATGACAGCACTGAAATCATACAGTAAAGTACTGATCACCGGGGCGGCGAGCGGCCTCGGGCTGGCTCTCGGTGAGCGCCTGGCGGGTGAAGGGGCGCAGGTGTTTGCCAGCGACCGGGACGCCGAGGCTCTTGCCGGCGTGGCCCAAGCGCGCGACTGGCGGCATTTTGCGGCCGACGTCAGCCGGGCCGACGAGGTGGAAGCGCTGGCCGCGGCGGCCTGGAACAATTTCGGACAAATTGATCTTGTTTGCATGAACGCCGGCGTGGCGGCGCCGCACAAACCCTCGTGGGAGAAATCCGCCGCCGAGTGGGAGTGGGTGATTGGTCCCAACTTATGGGGAATCATTCATGGCATTCGAAGCTTTGTGCCGCGGCTCCTCGCGCAGCAGGGCAGGGCCGACGTACTGATTACGGCTTCGGCCGCCGGACTGATCTCGATGCCGTTCGGAGCGGACTATCTGGCCAGCAAGCATGCGGCCGTGAGCCTGGCTGAATCGCTCGCGCAAGAGTTGCGCGCATTGAAGGCGCCCGTGACGGTGGGCGTGCTGTGTCCGGGGTTCGTGCGCACGAACATTCTACGGGCCATGCGCGGCAACTTCCCCGAAGAACTCGACGAGGTGCGGGCGAAACAGTTGGCGAGCTACGAGGCGTTGCTTGAACAGAGCCCGCCGGCCGGCGAGGTGGTGGACATTGCTCTGCGCCAGTGGCGCGAGGGGGCTTTCTATCTGCTGACGCATCCGGAACTCGACGCTTATATCGACGAGCGGCACCGGGCGATCGGCGAGCGGCGGGTTCCGGCTTCGGCGTGACGGGCGGGTTTCGGGCGATCAGTGAGCGGCGGGTGCGGGCTCTGGCGTGGCGAGCCGGCTGCCGGCGCGCGGCGGGCCCAATTCAGCGCGGGTGGTCGAACTGGCTGGCGTTGGGGATGAGGCGGAAGTAGACCTCGTCGCTCACGGGCGTCTGCCAGTGGCCGGTGAACTTCGCCACACCTACGGCGCCGAGAAACAGCCCCAGCACCAGCGCCGCCATCAGAGGCTTCGAGACGCGCCGCTGGGCCGGGGCCTGCAGCCAAAGCGTGTCCGCCACCGGGCAGGAATCGACGCAGGCCTGGCAGCCGATGCACTCGGCGGATTTGATCTGAATGAGCTTGTCGACGGGGAGGTACGACGGGCACGCCCGCGCGCAGGCGCCGCAATCGATGCAGGAGGAGGCGTTGCGCGTGATGCGCAACGGGCTGGCGAGAGAGAGCAAGCCCATCAGCGCGCCATACGGGCACAGGTAGCGGCACCAGAAGTTGCGGATGGCCAGCGATCCGGCCACCAGCACGGCAATCACAATGGCGCCCGTTTGGCCCAGGTGGCGGAAGAAGTTCAGCATCTTCGCGTCCGCGATGATGCCGTAGGGCGAGGAGAGAAACGTGGCCAGCGCGTCGGCGCCCATGCTGCCGACGGCGTAGAGGAAGAGGCCCATCAGGATGTACTTGAGCGAGCGGAGCGGAATGTCGATCCATTTCCAGGGGGTGACCGACAACCGCAGGCGCTTTTCACCGAAGCGCCACAGGGCTTCCGAGATGGTCCCTACCGGGCACAGCCAGCCGCAGAAGGCTTTGCGGAACAGCAGGGACATCGCCGCAAAGGCGAGGAACAGCACCATGGCCGCCGGGTGGAGCACGGGGATCACGCCGGTCGTCACCCAGAGCTTGAAGTTCATCATGCCGGCGATAGGAAGAAAGCCCTCGACGCCGGCGGGCCGTTCAAACGAAGCGAAGCGCACGCCGGTTTCAAACTGGCGCACCCAGGCATAGAACGACCATCCGAGCCAGAGGTTGAGGGCGAGAAAGCCCCATTGGACCCAGCGGCGGAGCCCCCGGGCGGGGTTTTGCACCCGCCTGGAAACCACGGTCCGGCCGTCGCGCAGCTGGAGATTGCGGCCGGCGGAGGGCGGTGGTTCCAGGACGGGCGTCATGACAAAACCAGGATGCAGGTGGAGGGCCAGTGCGGGCAGTGACACTGGTCACGGGACGCGCGGGGAGGGGGCGGGGAGACGAGCGGGGAGGGCGACCGGCGGGGCGGGGAGACGAGCGTGGAGGGGCGACGGGCGTGGAGGGGAGCCGCGTGGGGCGGGGCGATGCTGCCGCGTGCCTCCTTCGCTCGCGAGCCTACTCGACCGGGATGGCGAAGCCGGTTTGTGTGGCCACGCCGTCAATGATGATGGAGAGAGGCGCGGAAGTCGTACCGCGGGGAATCTCGCCCAGCTTGATGTTGATCTGCGCGGTGCCGGGGAACATGCCTTGCGCCGCCCCCTGATATAGCACGGTGGCCTCGCGGCCCGCCAGCAGAACTCTGGTGTTCATGTGGCTGGCGCTGTTCACGGGCATCACCGTGGCCGGGCTCTTGGGGTCGCCCGCCACGCCGGAACCGTTGAGGAAGAGGATGATGGTGTCGCCCGACCGCGCTGGCCTGAAGATGGTTACCGGCTGCCAGTTGGCGTCGAAAATGAAGGGAAACAGGCCGGGCGACACGGGCTGCACCGGATGTTCGAAGGCCGGGTGGCGGAAGCCGTTGCGTTCCAAGGTAATGGTGGCCGTCTGGCGTCCCCGCAGCGACAGGGGCATGATGGCGTTCAACTGATGGGGCGACGCGTGGAAGAGCAGCGCCGGCTCGCCGTTCACCAGCAGCGAGGTCCCCGCAAGCGAAGTGACGGCCTGGTCGGGCGCGAGCGTCATGGCTGTATCGGCCAGGTCCGCGCCGTAGAACGCCACAAACATGCCGGGAGCAAGACTCGTGTTCTCGTAGCTCGCGGCATTCACGATTCCGGCCGAAGTCAGCGAAGGAACGGGAACGATCGCGGCAACCAGCTTCTTGATCGCGACATAAACGGGGAAGGCCGATTTCAGAGAATCCTGCGTCACCAGCAGCCCGGCCAGGTTGCGCTCGGCATCGAGCCACGGAATATAGCCCTCCGACCCCGGCGAAACCAGGTCGAGCGGACGCCCATCGGCGGAAACGCGGTCGAGGAAGCCCCCCAGGCCGTAGTTGGGCAGGGCCAAGAGTGGATTGAGATCGACGAAGCTCAGCAGCGGGCTGAAGATCATATTCGCCCCAATGGTCTGTGGCTCGAACAGACGGGCAACGGCCCGCGAGGAGGCGACGCGGCGCCCTTCGATGGCTCCGCGCTGGCTCAGCATGGTCAGGATGCGGATATAGTCGTCCACGCAGGAGTACGCTCCGTTTGCCGCCGCCGGCGTGGAGACAGGCAGGTTGCGGTGAATCACGGTGGTGCAGCGCAGCGACAGCGGACGGCCGAGCTTTTCTTCAAATAGTTGGTCCCACGATTTTCCCGTCGCCACCTCGGCGGCGTGCGCGGCCACCTGAAAGGGCGAATTCCCATATTCGAAAAACTGCCCCGGCCGGAAGCGTCCACCGCGCGCGGCGATCCGGGAAACGCAGACATCGGTTGCCGCTTCGCCGTGATAGAGGCAGTCGTCCTCCTGCGGAAGGCCGGAGGTGTGGCTCAGAAGGTGGGTGATGCGCAATTGCGGAGTTGTGTCGCGGAAGGCCGGAAGCGTGCCGCCCAGAGGCGCGTTGAGCGAGAGGGCCAGGTCCTCGTGGAGCATGCTGAGCAGAGCGGCCGTTACCACCTTGATGGCCGACGCGGTGTGGATGGATTCGCGCGCCGCGGGCCCGGCCGTCCGCCGTTCATAGACGATGCGGCCATTCTGGATGAGGACCAAAGCCACTCCGTTGGGCTGGGTTCGCGCAAAGGAATCAACCGTGCGGTCCAGTTCCGCAAAGTTGTATGATTGCGCCGAGCCGGGTTGGGCGCAGAACCAGCTCAGGCCCAGAAGCACGGCGGCGCGTGCGGCTGAAAACAAATCTCCTCCAAGAGACTACAAAACGTTTACGTCATGATAGCGCGCTACTCAGTTGCAAGTGAACGAAAATCGGAACCTCGGTCCCATTCGATTCGTTGGAGGATTATGCGAACTCTCAGAGTGGCGGTGTGCGCCGTTTGCGCGGCGGGATGGTTGCAGGCGCAGGACCGGGCGTGGGTGGAGGAGAGCAACAAAAACGCCCAAATCCTGTTGAGCGTGCAGGCGAAACTGTCGCCGGAGGGCGCGGGGCGGCTCGGCGTGCCGGGGCTGGACCACGAGATCCGCGACTTCTCGCCGGGGGGACGGGAGCGCGCGCGCAAACTGCTTGCGGCGGCCCGAACCGAGCTGGAGGGTAAGCGGAAGACGGCCACGCACCCGGCCGTGCGACAGGATCTGGAGATCATGCTCGACTCGGTGGCCGAAACGCTGGAAGGCATGGCGCTGAGCGAGCGCTACGAGATTCCTTATACAAACGCCTGGTCGGTGGTGTTTGGCGGCTTGCGTTCGCTGCTGGACGACCAGGTGGCCGCCGAACGCCGTGGTGCGGCGCTGGTGAGGCTGCGCAAATACGCGGGCTTGGAGCCGGGCTACGTTCCCGCCGCGAAGCTGCTGGAACAGAGCACGCGCGAGAAGTTGAATCAGCCGGGCCTGGCCGGACCTCCGAAGGCGGAGGTAGAGCGCGATCTGCGGAACGCGAAGACGATGCTCGACGGCATCGGCGGCCTGTTTGAGAAGTACAAGATCGAAGGCTACCAGGAGCCGCTTGCCGTGCTGAAGGACCAGATGGCGGGCTATGCGGAGTTCGTCGGCAGCGCCGTGCTGCCCAAGGCGAGGACGGACTTCCGGCTGCCGCCCGAGCTGTACGCATTCCGGCTCAAAGGATATGGCGTGGACATTCCGGCGGCGGAACTGGCGGTAAAGGCGCGGGCGGGTTTCCTAGAGATTCAGAAAGAGATGGAAGCCATTGCGCCGAAGGTCGCCCAGACGCGGGGATGGAAAGTGACGGGCTACCGCGAGGTGATCCGCGAATTGAAAAAGGAACAGTTCCAGGGCGAGGACATCTACCCGCACTATGTGGGGCGCATCAAGGACCTGGAGAGGATTGTTCGCGAGCACAATCTGGTGACGCTGCCCAATCGCGAGGCGCGCATGCGGCTGGCGAGCGCCGCCGAGTCAGCCCAACAGCCGGCGCCGAACATGCGTCCGCCGAGGATGGTGGGCAACACGGGCGAGAGGGGTGAGTTCGTGCTGCCGCTGCGGATTCCGTCTCCGGATGGAAAGACCGAGCAGTACGACGACTTCACGTTTGCCGCGGCGAGTTGGACGTTGACGGCTCACGAAGCGCGGCCGGGCCACGAGATGCAGTTCGCGGCCATGGTGGAGCGCGGCGTTTCGATTCCGCGCAGCGTGTATGCGGGCAATTCGGTGAATGTGGAGGGTTGGGGGCTTTATTCGGAATGGATCACGAAGCCCTACTTCCCGCCCGAGGGTCAATTGATCTCGCTGCAGCACCGGTTGTTGCGCGCCGCGCGGGCCTTTCTCGATCCCGAACTGCACATGGGCAAGATCACGCCCGAGGAGGCGCGGCGGATTCTCAGCGAGGACGCGGTCTTCTCCAACGCGGCCGTGACGCAAGAGATCGAGCGGTATACCTTCCGTTCTCCCGCCCAGGCCACGTCGTACTTCTACGGCTACACGCGGCTGCTGGAACTGCGGCAGGATGTGGAGAAGCGCATGGGCTCCCAATTCCGGGCCAGGGACTATCACGACTTCGTGCTCGCCCAGGGCATGCTGCCTCCGAAGCTGCTGCGCAAGGCCGTGATGGAAGAGTTCGTGCCGGGCGCTCGCGGCCAATAGCCGTTAGGGCACATCCACCTTCTGATACCGCGCCAGCCAGTAAGGCAGCAGAAAGAATGCGCCGTCGTCTTCGGACCGGCCGCCGTTGCCGCCATCGGTTCGAAACGGATTGCCGTTCCACTTCATGACGGGGCGTTCGTCGGGAGCCAGCAAAGTGCGCGACTGGCGGCGGCCGTGGCGGTCCGCCTCGGGCTCCCACTCGATGTCGGTGCGGTGGGCGTTCTCCACGGTCCAGTTCACCAGGTCCATCGGAATGCGGTAGAGCGTGCGCAGGGCGTTTGGGAGGTCGGGCTTTGCGCCCGAGGTGGCGTAGATGAGAGTCCAGAGCGGGTTCGCCTCGCGCGCGATGTTACGCCACCACTGTCCGAGGGCGTTGCGGTAGGTGGCGAGCAGGGCCGGGTCGCGCTCATACAGAAACAGCAGGTGGAAGGGCAGCATCGCCAGTTCCTCGTCGGAGTAGTTGACCTCTTCGCGCAGGGCGTCGAGCTGAGTGGTGATGGCGGCGTATCCGGCGGGACCGGCGAGGCGGCGGTATTCGGCGTCGTAGCGGGGCTCGCCGGTAATGTGGTGCGCGGCTTTGAGGAACGAGAGGATTTCCAGGGCGTTGAGGGGCGCGTCGCCTTTGCCGCGCGGGGAGCGGAAGTATTCGAGGGTCCAGCGGCCCCAGTAGGTGGGCTGGCCGTGGATGTCGGTGAGCTGGAGACCGTGGTCGAGGATGTGATCGGTGATGCGGCGGGTTGTGGCCGCGATTTTGGCTTTGAGGGCGGCATCGCCGAGCAGGTCGTAGGCGAGGGCAAACAGGTAGTAGTGGCCCACCAGTTCGTCGGAGCTGGTATCGCTTTTCCAGAGCTTGGAACCGTCCGCTGTCCAATGCCAGGTGCCGTCGCGCGGGCGCGGTTCGCCGGGAACGATGTAGCTGCGCGCGGGATAGCCCGGACGGCCGGTGACCTGCTCCAGCGAGAGAACCGCTTCCGTGGTCAAGCGGGCCCGCGCGCGCGCTTCAGGCGCCTTGGTTACGGCATACGGGAAGCCCTGCCCCGCGGCGTAAATGGCGGTCCAAAGCCCGTCGTTGTCGGTGGAGACGGGTTGATTTGCCGTCAGGTCGCCCGGGGTGGCCAGGTGGGAGTCGGCGACAAAGCCGTGGCGGGTGTGGCGCAGCCGGATGCGCTCCTCAAACGCGGCGGCCTTCTCTTCGAGCGGCATCGGCACCAACTCGATGTGGGTGGCCGCCGAAGCGGTGCGCACCCAGACGCCGCGGGCCTGGTCGGCAATCAGGTAAAGGACGTCGTCGGAGGGAAGGTACCGTTTCCCCGCTAAGTATTGGCGCTGGTCCCAGGGGTGCGCGGCTTTGGCATCGATCCGCCAGATGCCTTTTGTGGTCTTGGCGCCGCCGATGGTAAAGAAAGCAAGCTCCCAGATGGCGCCGTCGGAGGCCGCCACGCGGAATGGGCCGCCGGGATCGCGCAGGCCGGCGGGAACCGTGGGGTGGCCGAGGGGGTAGTGATGAACAATTTTCTGCGAAACAGGCGCCTGCGCGAAGGCAGCCGAGGCGATGAGGAAGAGCAGGACGCCGCGCCGTACCGTTGAGAAGGCCATCGACTGATGATAGCGGCGTGCGACCGCGGCGTGCGACCGCGGCGTGTAAGAGGCGCATGTGGCTGTGGCGCGCGGCGGCAGCGTTTGACAGCGGGGTGCGGCCGCGGCGTGTGACCGCGGCATGTGACAGGGCTCGGAAATGGCTTGATCGGATATAATTGCGGCATTGGGTGGAGGGTGTCACGACAATCTCCCTGCCGCCGGAATATTTATTAAGGTCGAGGATTCTGCCGATAATCTGAGAGGAAGCGCAGAAAGGGACGAGCATCACGATCCAGATGACGCAAGAGCCGCTTGGCACGGATACCAGCGTAAAACCACTACGCATATTGGTAGCCGACGACAATATCGTGTCGCGAAGGCCATTGGAGTTCGCTCTGCGGAAGTGGGGCTATGAAGTGGTCTCGGCGGCGTCCGGGACCGAAGCCTGGCGGATTCTGCAAGCCGACGAATCCCCCCGCATTGCCATTCTCGACTGGATGATGCCGGGATTGAGCGGCCCGGAAGTGTGCATGATGGTGCGCAAGCTGAAGCGCGAATATTACACCTACATCATCATGCTGACGTCACGTTCGGAGCGCGAGGATTTCGTGAGCGGCATGCAATCGGGCGCCGACGACTACCTGGTGAAGCCGCCGGACTTCAATGAACTGACGCTGCGCCTGGGGCCGGCGCGGCGCATTGTGGAAATCGAAACCGAACTGCTGCGGGTGAAGGAAGAGTTGAAGATCCGGGCTACGCGCGACGCGCTGACCAGCCTCTGGAACCGCAGCGCCACGATGGAGCTTCTGGCGCGGGAGATTTCCCGCTCCAGCCGGGAAAGCGCGCCGATGGGGCTGGTGCTTGCCGACCTGGACTATTTCAAGCGTGTCAACGATTCGCACGGCCATCTGGTGGGCGATTCCGTGCTGCGCGAGACGGCCATCCGTATGCTGAGTACCGTCCGGCCCTACGATGCCGTGGGCCGTTACGGCGGCGAAGAGTTCCTGATCATCCTTCCGGGATGCGATCTGGAGACAGCGACGCAAAAAGCCGAGGGCTTGCGCCATGCCGTGGCCGACGCGCCTATGCATGTGGGCGCCTCCACGGTCGACCTGACGGCCAGCTTTGGCGTCACGGCCATTCATGGCGAACCGGCGATGCCACCGGAACTGGTGATCGACCGTGCCGACGATGCTCTCTATAAGGCCAAGCACGCCGGACGCAATTGCGTGGTTCCGTTGCCGATGGAAGTTTAGGGACGGCGGGGCGGCCCGTCTCAGTGCGGGCTCGACAGTTTCATCAACAGCAGCCCCGACACGATCAGAACCGCCGCCAGCACGCGCACGGCGCTCAACTGCTCGCCCAGCACGGCAATTCCCACTACGAATGCGCCCACGGCCCCGATGCCGGTCCAGATTGTATACGCCGTGCCGAGCGGGAGCGTTTTCATCGAGTACGAGAGCAACCCAAAGCTGACGATCATCGCCGCAATGGTGACGACCGTCGGCGCCGGCTTCGTGAAGTTTTCCGACTGCTTCATCGAATAGGCCCAAACCACCTCAAACAGACCGGCAATGATCAAACTAATCCAGGGCACCTGCGCCCTCCTTTCCCAGGGCCGGGCCGTCCCGGACAATTGAACCCATCGCTGGGGGAAGGTCGTGGCCTTCCGATCGGGCTCGCGCATGGCCGCGCTCGCGTGCGTCCAGACTCGGTTCGTCCAGACTCTATTGCGACTCCGACGAGCTGCGGCTGGAGCCGGTTTGGGCCACGCGGAAGTGCGACAGGCTGTCGGCGTAGCGGGCCACGCCCTTGAACAGCGCCTCGGCGATCTTGTCGCGATGCTCGGCCTTGCGCATGAGCGACTCCTCTTTGGAGTTGGTGAGGAAGCCGATTTCGACGAGGATGCTCGGCATCCGCGCGCCAATCAACACCACGAACGGGGCCTTTTTCACGCCCCGGTTGCGCACCGTGCCGTGCGTCTTCTTGGTCAGCTCGAAGCCGGCCGATTGCACGCGCCCGGCAAACTCGCGCGACTCCTCGACTTTGTCCTGCAACGTAATGCGGCGGACAAGGTCGGAAAGATCGTGGATGGACTTTGCCGAGCTGGCGTTTTCGCGCGCCGCCACGTCGAGGTCGTCTTTCGAAGTGGTGAAGTTCAGGTAGAACGTCTCCATGCCAGCGGCGCTGCGTGCCGCCGATGAGTTGGCATGGATGGAAAGGAACAGGTCGGCCTTCTGGCGGTTGGCGAAGGCGGTGCGGTCTTCCAGTTGGACGAATGTGTCGTCGTCGCGCGTGTAGATCACTTCGCTGCCGAGGCGCTCTTCAATGAGGGCGCCGAGACGGCGGGTGACATCGAGAACGAGATCCTTTTCGCGCAGGCCACCCTTGGAGACGGTGCCGGTATCGTGCCCGCCGTGGCCGGCGTCGAGCACCACGCGGCGGAGTTTGAGGCCGAGCGCGCGTGTGAGCGAGCGGTCGCCCAACCGGGTTTGCTGGGCGGGCCGGGCGTCGAGAAACGGTTCGATCGGTTCAGGGGCGACTTTCGCCGCAAGCGGAGGCGCGGCTTTGGCCGCAACCGGAGAGGCAACGGCCGCCGGGGCTTCCGGGGGCGGCGGTGCAACGGTCACGACGGGGCGGGCCGCGCGGGCGAGCGTCTTCACGGGACGGTCGGGAATGTGCAGCTCCCACGCCGGAGGCTCTGGAATGCGGCTTAAGGCCACGCGCGGCGTGACCCGCGGCTGATGCGCAAGCGTCCACACCGGGGGCACCGTGGGCGTCTTGCGCCGGGACGATGCGGGCAGTTCAATCACCGGGCGGCGCAAGGCCTGCTGGCGCGCCCGCTCGCGGCGGGTGAGTTTCGGGGCCGCCGGAGCGCTCGCCGAAACCGACGGCGGCGGCGCGATGTGCGGCTCGGGCACGGCTGGAGGCAGGGTTCCCGCGCCACGGCGGAACTCCACGACCAACCGCGACGGATTCGTGAGCTGCGACACGCTGAAATCGCCCATCTCAAACAGATCGACAACCACGCGGGCGACGCCTTTTTGCAGAATGCCGACGCGCACCTGGCGTACCAGCGGGTCGCCCACGGTGATGGTGGCCGCGTTGCCGCGGAGCGTGCCCACGCTGGTGTTCTGGAGATCGAAGAAAAGGCGGGGCGGATCGGCCAGCCGGTCGTAGCGGAAATCGAGTTCGCCGTCCACTTCCAGGGCAATGCGCGTGACATCGCCAAGCGACCAGGTGCGAATCTCGCGCAGGGTGTTGTTCGGAGCGGCCGATGCAGGGCCGCCCAGCAGGCCAATGCCGGCCAGCAGGGCGAACAACGCTAGCGTCGCGCGTTTCACGTCGTCAGATCACCTCGTTCGCAAATGCAGCCGGCCCTGATCGTCGAGGTACGATTCGACGGGGCGAAATTCGGGCGCCGGCTGAGTCTGGGTTTCCGCTAC
>CAYUZM010000089.1:2510-11974 GCA_964449665.1 uncultured Solibacteraceae bacterium | reverse complement strand
GCTGCCGTGTGCTCTGGGCTCTGCAGCAGGCAGATGAGGTGGCGCGGGAGTTCGGCGCGAAGGTGCTTTCGACGGGCGGGCGCAAGGGTCCGGCCGTGGCGCGCAACATGGACGCGAAGGAAGCCACGGGCGAACTGCTTTTCTTCATAGACGCCGACGTGTGCGTGCGGCGGAACACGATTGGACTGATGCGGGCGGCGTTTGAGGAAGACCCGGCCCTGGACGCTTTGATCGGCTCCTACGACGACGCTCCCGCGCAGCGCGACTTCGTATCGCAATACCGCAACCTGATGCACTGCTACGTGCACCACAACTCGCGTCAGGAGGCATCCACTTTCTGGAGCGGCTGCGGAGCGATCCGGCGGGAACTCTTTTTTGAACACAGCGGGTTTGACACCAGCTACGACCGGCCGGCGATTGAAGACATCGAACTGGGCTACCGGCTGAAATCGGCGGGGCGGAAGTTGATGCTCGACGATGGGATTCAGGTGAAGCACCTGAAGCGGTGGACGTTCTGGGGCCTGGTGAAGACCGACGTGCTGGACCGGGGTATTCCGTGGACCGAGCTGATCCTGCGCGACTCGCGGATGCCCAACGATCTGAATCTGCAATTGAGCCAGCGCGTGAGCGTGGCGCTGGTGTACCTGATTCTGCTGGCGGCGCTGTTCAACACGTTCTGGCTGCGGGCGCCGTTTCTGGCGCCGTTTTTCGGCATCCTGTTTTTCGCCTTGAACCGCTATTGGATCGATTCGGGCAATAAGCGTTCGAAGACGGTGAACCTGATGATGTTCGGCGCGATTGTGGCGCTGGGCGTGCTCAGCTACATGACGCGGCAATTGGCGCTGATTCCCTTCCTCGTGTTCGCCGTGCCGCTGTTGTTTATGCGGCACCGGTATGAGATTCCGTCCGAGAAGCGCTCGCTGTTCAGCCGGTTGATTCTGGGCATGTACACGGTGGCGGCCATTCTCTGCTGCGTGGCATATGCACCGAGGCATCCGGTGGTGCTGCTGCTGTTCGTGCTGCTGGCGGTGGTGATTCTGCTGAACAACCAGTTCTATCTGTTTCTGGCCGAGAAGCAGGGGCGTACGTTCGCCATCGCGGCGGTGCCGTTCCACCTGCTCTACCACTTCTACAATGGCGTTTCGTTCCTGGCCGGCTTGTCGCGATACGCCTGGCGCTCCGTGTGGCGGCGCAGCACGCCGGTGGAACCACGGTTGACCGGCGATGGCCGCTGAGAGAACGCGGACAGGCCACGAGGCTGGTCCTACTTCTGCGATTCTCACCTTTCACTCCCTGGATACAAGCGGGTCTGTCATTTCCTTCGCGCCGGAGTTGTTCCGCGCACGCATGGAAGGGTTGGCTGAAAGCGGCCCGCCAGTGGTTCCCTTGCTGGAATGCCTTAGGCAGCCTGGTACGATCGCGCTGACCTTTGACGACGGGTTCGTCAACTTCGCCACAGAGGCTTGGCCTGTGCTGCGGCGACTGGGACTGCCCGCGACGCTTTTCGTGGTGAGCGGACGCGTCGGCAAGACCAACGACTGGAACCCGCGGGGCGCAAAAATACCCGAATTGCCGCTGCTGGATTGGCCGGCGCTGCGCGAGTTGTGGGGAGACGGCGTGGAACTCGGCGCGCATTCGCACACGCACTGCGATTTGACGCGAGTGCCGGGCGAGCGCCTGGACGACGAGTTTGAACTTCCGTTACGAATGATCCAGGAGCGAGTTGGCGCGCGACCGCGAACGTTTGCGTACCCGTATGGGAACGTGAGTCCGTGGGTGCAGACGAAGGCAGCGGAGTATTACCAGGCGGCGTGCGGAACGGCGATGGGGTATTGCCGCAAGGGGGACAATCCGCATGATGTGCGGCGGCTGGATGCGTATTATCTGCGGGGGCTGGTGGGACCGGCCGGGGTGTTGAGCGCGGGCGGGATGAGGTGGATGACGGCGAGGGGATGGGCGCGGAGGCTGCGGGCGGCGCTGGGCGCCTGACGGCCGACTACCCGTTTTTCCTTGACAAAATAATTTGTCAGCGATGAGATGGAGTCGCATGTCCAATGAAGCGGTTCGCATCGTGCGCGATCCCGGCGAGGCGTCGGCTCTGTTGCAGCCGGCGCGGCTGCGGATGCTGGAACATCTGCGCGAGCCGGCGTCGGCTTCGACGCTGGCACGATTGATGGGCCTGCCGAGGCAGCAGGTGAACTATCATCTGCGCGAGTTGGAGAAGCACGGAGCCCTGGAGTTTGTCGAGGAGCGGCGCAGGGGCAACTGCGTGGAGCGGCTGGTGCGGGCCACGGCGAAGAGTTTTCTCATCAGCCCGGAGGCGCTGGGCACGATGGGGACGGGGCCGGAGACGGTGCGTGACCGGTTTTCGATCGCCTACCTGGTGGCAACAGCGGCGCGCACGATTCGCGAACTGGCCGTGTTAACGCTGCGGGCGCGGCGGGCGGGCAAACGGCTGACGACGTTGACGCTGGAGACCGAGATCCGATTCCGCTCGGCGGTGGAGCGCAACCAGTTTGCCGAGGAGTTGGCGGGGATGCTGGCCGAACTAACGGCAAAGTATCACGATGAACAGGGCGCGGGCGGGCGGCCCTTCCGCGTATTGGCGGCGTCGTATCCGCTGATCACGAAGACGGAAGCGGAGGCGGCGGGCGCGGCAATGATCGCGTAGCGGCGCGGCAATGATCACACAGGAGGAAACGGCGATGGGCGGCGAGACACGCGAGCACGATTTCGAATTGATTCTGGATGCGCCGGTGGAGGATGTCTGGCGCGCGGTGACGACCGGTGAAGGCATCACGCAGTGGTTCGCGCCGGTGGCCAAAGTGGAGCCCGGGGTGGGCGGCACGATCACCGTGGGCTGGGGTCCGGGCATGGAAGGCACGGCGCCGATCACGGCATGGGAACCGGGGGCACGGTTTGCGTGGCTGGAAGATCACGGCGGCGGCGGCACGCGCGTGATGGAGTTCACGCTGGAGGCGCAGGGCGGAAAGACCAGGCTGCGGTTGGTGCATTCGGGCTTTGGGGCGGAGGCGAGCTTTGACAACGAATACGATTCGACTCACGGCGGCTGGCTGACGTTTCTGGCGTGCCTGCGCTACTACGTGGAGACGATGCGGAGCGCGCCGGGGCGGCACGAGGCGCGGATGGCGATGCCGAAAGTAGACGCGGGCGAACTGTGGTCGCGGCTGACGGAGGATTTGGGAATGGCGTCGCAGGATTGGAGCGCGGGCGCGCCTTACCGGGCTACGTTGCCAGGCGGCGAAAGTTTTTCCGGGGTTGTGGTAGCGTCACCGAAGCCGCGCTATGCGGTGCTGCGCGTGGACGAGTTGGGCGGCAGCCTACTGGCCCTGTTCAGTGAACGCTACGGCGATAGCTGCGCGTTGACCGCATCGTGGTATCTGTACGGAGCAGGGCTGGAAGGTGGCAGCGCGATCCGCGCGGCGTGGGACGGATACTACGATCGCCTGACATCGCCGGAAGGAGCCAACGGGTGAAACGAATCGGGAAGTGGATCGCGCTCGCGGTGGCCGGGCTGGCAACGGCCGTGATTCTGGTGACGATCATCGGCTTTGTCCGTTCGCCGTACATCACGGCGCGAGCGAGCGTGCAGATTCAACGGCCGCAGCAGGAGGTATGGGATTTTCTGTCGAATTTGGAAAACCTGCCGAAGTGGTCACGCGAAGTGACCTCGGTGCGAAAGCTGTCCGGAAATCCGCCACGGTACATGGTGGGGGGCGCTTCGGGTGAGATGGAGACCGAGATTCTGGCGTTGGATCCGCCGCGGCGCTATGTTTCGCGGATGGCAACGCCGTCGATGGGGTTCTCCGGCGACTGGGAGATCACGGTGGACGCCGAGGGGGTGAACACGCGAGTAACCTCAAACGCGAAGCTGAAAATCGAGAATCCGCTGTTCCGTGGACTGGCCATGTTCATGAACGGAGACAAGGCCGAAGAGGCGACGCTCGTTCAGTTGAAGACGCACATGGAAGCGCGGGCGCGTTAGAGCTTGGTCTCGGCCGCCGTCGGGCCGCCGTTAAAGCTTGCGCAAAGCGTGTTCGAGGGCCTCGATAAAGAAGTACTCGCCCCACATCACGCTTTCGTTCACGCCGAGACCTTTGTGAATGTGATAGACGCCGCCTTGCAGCACGCCTTCCCACTTCGGGTCGTTGACGGGCACGTACTTATCGCAGAGCGAGCGGAGGATGCGCGTCGCCGTGGACCAGTAGAAGTGGCCTTTCACGGGATCGGAGAGCAGGCGCGAGAGGCGGAGCATGCCGGCCGCGGCGATGGCACCGGCCGAGCTGTCCACCTGTTTGCGGGAATCCGAGGGGGCGTTGTAGTCCCACGGCGGAATGCCATCGGCGGGCGTGTGAGCGATGTAGTAATCGCAGCAGGCCTCGGCGGTGCCGAGGAAGTGCGGATCGCGCGAATATTCGTAGGCGGTGCCGAAACCGTAGAGCGCCCAGGCGAGGCCGCGAGACCAGCAGGAGTCGCCGCGATGGCCCTGGTGCGTGGTTTGGCGGAGAAACTCGCCGGTGTCGAGATCGAACAATCCTTCGTGGGCGGTGGAGCCGTCGCCGCGGACGAGGGTGCGGCGCGTGGTGAGGCAATGGCGAATGGCGATATCGCGAAGGCGCCGGTCGCCGGTTTCACGCGCGGCGTAGAAAATGATGCCGACGTTCATCATGATGTCGATGAACAGGGAGTCGTCTGAAACGAAGCTGCGCAGGTAGTGGCCCTTTTCCTTAAAGCGCATAGCGAGGGTTTGGCCGGCCTGGACGAGCACGTCGTTGAGCGCCTTGTCACCGGTCTGGCGGTACCAGCGGTGGTAGGTGCTGAGGAAGATGAATCCGAGGTCGTGCACTTCGCGATCGAGTTTGCGCGGTTCAAGCGGACGCGTGTAGCGAACGGCGAGGTCCTGCCAGTAGCGGCCTTCGGCGGATTCGGGGCCTTCGTATTTGGCGAAGAGCCACATCATGCCGGGGAAGAACCCATCGCACCAGTGCGTCCACTTCGGCCCATCGTGCTTCCAGGAGCCGTCCTTGGTGTACATGGGATAGAAGTCGGGGTGCCGCTCGACGAGGCTCTGCACTTGCTTCTGGGCGAAGTCCATCGTGCGCTCAAACAGGGCGCGGTCGGATTCAAGTTCGAAATGGATCACAGAACTCAGGGTAGCGCAGTCATTTGGGGGCGGGAGACGGCGGGGGCGTGAGAGCAGTGGTGGGCGGGGGCACAGGGGACGCGGTGGGGGCGGCCGCGGGCGCATGGGCGACTGAGAGGATGAGGCGGAGGCCTTTGCGGAGTTCAGGACGGTTGCCGCTGATGGCGACGGTGAAGTGGCCGGGTTTGGGAGTGGGCTCGGTGGGTTCGAAGCCGAGAACGGCCTGGCGGATGGTGCCGATCTGGGGCGGCAGGACATCGTCCAGACGCAGGGGTACGGCGGCGAACACGCCGTTCACCTCGACCTGCTCGAACTGGAGCGTGTAGTAGGTGAAGGGGACGCGGCTGGGAATCGTGCCGCTGCGGACGAGGCGGGCATGAACGACAGCGGCCTTCGGCAGGTAGGTGATGCCCTTGCGGCGGGCGGGACGGGTAAGGATGAAGCGGATCGGGTTACCGACAACGACGGGATGCGCGACGGCAGCTTCGAGGTCGGCCTCCATGGATAAGCCGGCGGGCAGGGGTGGAATTGGTTGCGGCGCGACGGGTGGCGGGGCGCCTTCGGCGGGCGGCTCATCGAAGCTGATCACCGATTCGCCGGCGTATTGGCGGCAGTTGTGAAAGCGTGTGACGTTGCGGTTGGTTGAGCCGTCGTCGGCGGTGATCTGGAGGTCCGACATCACCGGCAGCAGGTGGCTTTCCTCGCCGATGCGCAGCCGCTCGTAGCGAATGATGTCGGCGGTGGATTGAAGACCGAGGTGTGCTGGAATTTCTTCGGCGGTGTAGAACAGGCTCACCATATCGAGTGTTCCGTCTTCGATCGCGACTTCGCCGCGATAGGAGACGGTGGCCTGTTGCGTGGAGCCGTCGCGCACGCCGACGCGCAACACGTACGCGCTCTGCATCTGGGCGACGTCGAAGCGCCAGACGTGGGTGAGGCGGCCGCCATCGCCGCGTCTGGGACCAAGGTAGGTGAAGCGTGGCGCGTTGCCGAAGAAGACGGCGCGGGCATGCAAGGCGAAACTGCCGGTGGAGGAGGTTCCGCCGACCATTTCGCGCAGTTCGCGTTCGTCGAATTTGCGCGCGCCGGGCCAGGAGAAGCTCTCCTTGCCATCGATGAGGGCGACCTCGAGGCGCAGTTGGTCGACGAGTTCAAAGCTGCGGCGGGGATTGCGGCGGCGGGACCGTTCAATGCTCATCTGGCAGGTGTAGTTGGGCTGGCGCAAGAGGACTTCGCGCATGTGTTGTTTGGCGCGAGAGAGCAGGATGAGTTGCTCGGGGAGCGGAGGCGGGACGGGGGCAACGCTCTCCTGCGCGGCGAGGACCGCGGGAAATGCGATTGCAGCGGCCCAGAGTGCTACCATCCGGAACATGGCTTCTACCAAGATAACGGTGAATAACAACGGCTCGCTGCGGATTGAAGGCGATTTCACGGTCGTGGACGCGCAGGGGCGCGAGTTTGGACTGGGAGGCCGCACGGTGCTGGGCATGTGCCGCTGCGGGCAATCGGAGAACAAGCCATTTTGCGACGGTTCGCACGCCCGGCAGGGCTTCAGCAGCATTTGTGAGGCGCGCGATCTGCCGCCGCCGAAGCCGAAGGTCTAGCGCGAGGTGGCTGGGACAGGCGGGGACGTCTGCCGTGCGTCGTTTTTGCGGAAGCGCGGCAGCGCGGCGGCGATTACGGCCGAGCCCGCCACGCATAGCACGCCGCCGAGGGTGACTGAGGGACCAAGGCCGAAAGCGCGGGCGGCGAAACCAGCTTCTACATTACCCAGGTAAGGACCACTGAGATAGCTGACCATTTCGATGGCCGCCGTGCGTCCGCGCAGGCGGTGAGGAATGGTCTGGTTCCACATGGTCTAGCGGAAGATGCCGCTGATGTTGTCGGACCCTCCAGCGACGGCAAGCGAGACGAGCGCGGGGACAAGCGCGGGTGACAGGCCGAAGGCGGCGATGGCGAGTCCCCAAGCCGAGGCAGCATAGGCAATGGCGAGGCCGTGGCGATGGACACGAGCGGTCCATCCGGCGGTGAGGCTGGCAAGCAGGGCGCCGGCGGCGGGCGCGGCGTAGAGCAGTCCCACCGAGCCCCGTCCCCACTGTTCGCCGATGGCCGGAAAGAGCGCGTTGGGCATGCCGAAGAACATGGCGTTGATGTCGATCAGATAGGTGCCAAGCAGGTCCTGTCGGCTGCGGGCGTATCGCCAGCCTTCGAGCAAAGAGTGCCAGGTGATCGCTTCCTCGTGCGCGGCGGCGAGCGGGACGGGCGACATCAGCGACAGCATTTCGATCGAGAAGAGAAACGTTCCGCAGTCGAGGGCAAAGGCGACGTGCGCGCCGAGCGTAGCAGCGACGAGTCCAGCGATGGCGGGGCCGACGATGTGGGCGAAGTTGTGGCGGAGGCTTTGAAGGGGACCGAGCGCGGGCAGGCGGTCAAACAGAACGACCTGCTGAGTGAGCGCTTCCAGCGCGGGGCGGTGGACGGCGTTCAGGCCGGCGAGCAGGGCGGCGACCACCCATAGCACCCACACGCGCGGCGAAGAGAGCATGGCATTGGCGGCAAGCACGAGACAGCCCAGGGCCATCAGGCGCTCGGCGTGAATGGCGAGATGGCGGCGGTCGAAGCGGTCGGCCAATGCGCCACCGACGAAGGCAAAGAGGAACATCGGAAGGAACTCGACCAGGCCGAGCAAGCCCACCAAGACGGTGGAGTGCGTGAGCTGGTACATCTGCAGAGGCAGGGCGACGTAGGTGAGCGCGGAGCCGAAGCTGGAAACGCCCTGACCAAGATAGAGCAGCCGGAATTCGCGCTCGCGAAGAAGGCCGATGTCAGGCAAGAGGGAGCGCAAGATTTCAGTGTAATTGCTCCTTGATAGAGTAATGGGACAGAGATGCGGAAAACCTTGTGCGTTTTGCTGGCGGCGGTTGCGGGAAGCGTCCCGGCCGCGTGCGCGGAACAGTTCGACGTCGTGGTGGTGGGCGCCGGAATTGGGGGACTGACGACCGCGCTGCGCGCAACCGAGCAGGGGCTTCGGGTGGGCGTGGTGGACATGGCGTCGGTGTTTGGCGGCCACGCGCTGATGTCAACGGGCGGATTGTGCATTGTCGGCACTCCGCTGCAAAGGGAAAAAGGGATCAACGATTCTCCCGAACTCGCCTACGGAGATTTCATCCGCCAGGGCAAGGACGCAAACGAGGCGATGGTGAAGTTGTACGTCGAACGGTCGCGCGAGCTGATCTACGACTGGATGACGGGATTGGGCGTCAAGTTCAACGCAGTCTCGCCGGGCGGCATGGGCAAGACGGGAAACTCGGTCAGCCGTTTTCACATGAACCCCAAGCTGGGTTACGGATTGGTGAGTCCGATTTACCGGGAGTGCCTGCGCAAGGGAGTAACGTTTCACTGGAATACGCAGGTGACGGCGCTGACATTAAAGGGCGGCGCCGTACGGGGCGTGAGAGGGACTAATCTGCGCACGGGCAAAGCGGTGGCGCTCGACGGGCAGGCTGTGGTGTTAGCCACGGGCGGCTACGAGAGCAACATGGCGCTGGTGAGGAAGCATTGGCCGAAGCACCTCGGCGCGGCTCCGGAGCGTGTGATGCTGGGCTCGGGAGTCAATTCGACGGGCTCGGGATTGACTCTGGCCACAAGCGCGGGCGGGGCTCTGCACAACATGGATCATCAATGGATCTACCCGCGCGGGATTCCCGACCCGATGCATCTCGGCGAGGGCCGGGGCTTGTACGCCATGGTGGCCGGATCGATCTATTTGAATCGCCAGGGCGCGCGTTTTATGGACGAGACATCGGCGACCATGGAAGCCATTCGCGCGGTTGTTGCGCAGCCCGGCGGGACTTATTGGATGCTCTTTGACGCGGATGGCGCGAACTCCGTCTTCGCGGTGGGCATCGACTGGCAGGACCGGCAGAAGGTGCGGCGGGAGATTGTGGAAAACGAGGCGGTGGTGAAGTCGGGGGCGACTTTGACGGAAGTGGCGCGGAAGGCGGGACTGCCGCCGGACGCCGTGCAGGCAAGTGTAGAGCGTTGGAACCAATCCGTGGGCGGCGGCGTGGATGGCGAGTTCAAACGGCCGATGCGAGTGGTTTCGCCGCGCGGCACGTTCAACCTGGCGAAGATCGAGAAGGGACCGTTTTACCTGATGCAAGTTTATCCGCTCTCGCGGAAGAGTATGGGCGGCATCGTGGTGGATCTCGATTCACGCGTGTTGAAGCGGGACGGCAAGCCGGTGGACGTACTTTATGCCGTGGGCGAAGCGACGGGGGAAGGCGGGTTGAACGGGCAA
>CAYUZM010000089.1:0-2500 GCA_964449665.1 uncultured Solibacteraceae bacterium | reverse complement strand
CTTCGATCGTGCAGGGCCATCTGGCCGCGGCACACTTGGCGGCGACGGTGCGGCGTGGCACGTCGCGCGCGGAGCCCACGGAAAGTACGAAGACTGCCGCCGTGGCGGGCAAGGCCCTCGACGCGGACTGCCGCCAATGTCACCGGATGGACCGGCTCACGGCGGCGAAACGGCCGGGCTACTGGCATTTTGAGAAGTTGCACACGGTAGTGGCAGCGCGCGGCTTTGCATGCAAGGCTTGCCATGCGGAGATGTCGCCCTACCGGCCAGGCGCACACCAGACGGACAAGGAGGCGCAGATCGACGTCTGCGCCTCCTGCCATCTTGTTCGCGA
This sequence comes from uncultured Solibacteraceae bacterium, assembly GCA_964449665.1. Classification (GTDB taxonomy): domain Bacteria; phylum Acidobacteriota; class Terriglobia; order Bryobacterales; family Bryobacteraceae; genus JAFLBB01. The sequence goes on along the minus strand of CAYUZM010000089.1, from coordinate 2,166 downwards.
GTAAGTGGACGGAAGGCCGCTACGCCCCCGCGGCCTTTTTGAGCGATTGTTCGGAGACGCCCATGAAGCGTAGGGACGCATCGAGCGATTCCTCATAGAAATCCGACAAGCCCGCGCCGTGCTTACGAAGGGAATCCAGCTGGCGCTCGATACGCGCTCGGGCGGACCCGGTGGTGGGGGCTCGCCAGGTTTTGAGGCCGCTCTTGCCGTAGTTGCGCACGGAGCGGTTGACCATGCGTTCGACGATTTTACGGGCGAGCGAAAGCGGAATTCCGGCGCGGCGGAGCGAGACGGTTGCCGACTCCAACAACGGAAGCAACATGAGGCTGGTCAGATCGGCCGAGGCGAGATAGAGGGGCGTCCCACGGCCATCGATTTCGATGACATGCCCGCGCGCGGCTTCAATAATGGCGCGGGACTGCTGGACGGCGCCGGCATGGCCCTCGAGAAGGAAGCTAGGTTTGTCGAACCCTTCGAGCGGCGTGATCGAGGCCGCATGCGCGCCACGGCGGGTGAGCGGATCGAGGTCACGGCTATCCAGAGAGTCGGAGCAGAGCGCGACGTTGCGCCCTCTCCAATCGGGAACGGCGTCAATCATGTCCCGCACCAGCCGTGCAACGTACCGCTGGGGGGCGCAGAGCAAGAACAGGTTCGATGCGTTCATCTCTTGAACGGATCGAACGGGGATTCCTCCTTTGAGCGCATTCACCGCTCGGCTGGCCTCTCGGAAGGTCGGCGCCTTCACGGATCCAAGAAATTTCACGACTCCAGGAAATCGTGAGATCGGGCTATGAGTGATGGACCCGGCTGTCAGGAGAGCCAGGTTCATAGTTTCCTTCATTGATGAAGCGGGATCGAAACTGCTGCAGCTTATCCCGAAGCTGCGCCGCTTTCTCGAATTCAAATCGTTTGGCGGCTTCCCTCATTTGCAGCTCAAGCTGAGCAAGCCAGTGTTCCCGGTCCTCCTCAGACATAGTATGGGGCTCCGCATCGGGTTCGTCCAGAGGCACGGTTACATAATCGGCGGCGGCGACGGCGACTAACTGCATGTCAATCGGTTTGATAATCGTTTGCGGAGTAATTCCATTTTCCAAGTTATACGCCGTTTGGATGGCGCGGCGGCGGCTGGTTTCGTCGAGGGCGCGGCGCATCGATTCGGTCATGACGTCGGCGTACAGAATGGCGATTCCATTCACGTTACGGGCGGCGCGGCCCATGGTTTGAATGAGCGAGCCGACGGAGCGGAGGAAGCCTTCCTTGTCGGCGTCGAGAATCGCCACGAGTGAAACTTCGGGAAGGTCGAGGCCCTCGCGCAGAAGGTTGACGCCGATGAGGACGTCGATTTCGCCCCGGCGAAGATCTCGCAATATCTTGATGCGGTCAAGCGTGGAAACCTCCGAGTGGAGGTAAGTGCACTTCACGGCGGCCTCTGTGTAGTACTGCGCCAGATCTTCGGCCATGCGCTTGGTGAGCGTAGTGACAAGCACGCGCTCGTTGGCCTCGACGCGAGCGCGGATCTCTTTCAGTAAGTCGTCGACCTGGCCGCGGATGGGACGGACCTCGACAACCGGATCGATCAGGCCCGTGGGCCGGATTACTTGCTCCACGACGACGCCACCGGACTTGGTGAGTTCGTACGGTCCGGGCGTGGCCGAAACATAGAGCAGTTGGTGAACACGGTTCTCGAACTCTTCAAACGTAAGCGGGCGGTTATCGAGGGCGGACGGCAGGCGGAAGCCGTGGGCTACCAGATTCTCTTTGCGCGAGCGGTCGCCGTGGTACATGCCCTGGAGTTGCGGGATGGTCTGGTGCGATTCGTCGATGAAGACGAAGGCGTCGTGCGGCAAGTAGTCGAGCAGGGTGGGCGGGGCCTCGCCGGGCAGGCGGCCGGTGAAGTGGCGCGAGTAGTTCTCAATGCCGTGGCAGTAGCCGACCTCTTTGATCATCTCCAGATCGAACATGGTTCGCTGGTGCAGGCGCTGGGCTTCGATGTGTTTGCCTTGTTTGTATAGCTCGGCCGACCACCATTGCAGCTCATTCTGAATGGAGGAAACAGCGTCGATGCGCGACTGCGGCGTCATCACATAGTGCGATTTCGGATAGATAGGGAGCCGGTGATAGGTTTGGCGAATCTGCCCGGTGAGGGGGTCGAACTGGGATAGCGAT
>CAYUZM010000088.1:0-11981 GCA_964449665.1 uncultured Solibacteraceae bacterium | reverse complement strand
GTTGGGGGGGTTGGTGGGAATTGTGGGGGGTGGGTGGGGGGGGGCGGGGGGGGGGGGGTGGGTGGGCGGTGGCGTCGGGCGGTTGGGGTCCGGACGCTATCCCGGGGTAGGCGAAATCGGGCCGGCGGGGTGGTGGTGTTGGGGGTCCCCGGGCTGGGCGGCGGGGCATTCACCTATGATTAGACGCACATTTTTGCAGGGGGCAGGGATGGCACCGGCAGCGGCTGGCGCGGCGATGGCGGCGGCGCAGGGGCCGGCGCGGCGGGGGGCGAACGATCAGATCAACGTGGCTTGTATTGGCTACGGGATCATGGGGCAAATTGACGTACAGACGGCGGCGTCGATTCCGGGCGTGAAGATCGTGGGCGTGTGCGACGTCTACGAGGGGCGGCTGACACGGGCGAAAGAACATTTTGGGACAGGATTGTTTACGACGCGGGATTACCGGCAGATGCTGGCGCGGCCGGATGTGGATGCCGTGATTGTGGCCACTCCGGACCACTGGCACGCGCCGATCGCGATTGAGGCGATGCGCGCGGGCAAGGACGTGTATTGCCAGAAGCCGATGGTGCGCGTGGTGGAAGAGGGCGCGGGGATTATCCAGGCTCAGAAGGAGACGGGGCGGATTTTGCAAGTGGGCAGCCAGTTGGCGAGTTCCATTCTGTACGCCAAGGCGCGGGAACTGGTTCGGAGCGGGGCGATCGGCAAAGTGCACATGATCGAGTCGTACTGGGACCGGAACTCGGCGCAGGGGGCGTGGCAGTATTCGATTCCGCCCGATGCGACGGCGGCGAATATCGATTGGGACCGGTTTCTGGGTTCGGCTCCGAAGCATGAGTTCGACCCGGTGCGCATTTTCCGCTGGCGCAACTACCGGGATTATGGGAGCGGGGTGGCGGGCGATCTCTTCGTTCATCTGTTCACGGGGATTCATTTCGTGATGGAGTCGAACGGGCCCAACCGGATTATGAGCAGCGGAGGGCTGCACTACTGGAAAGACGGGCGCGATGTGCCGGACCTGTTGATTGGACTGTTCGAGTATCCGGAAGCGAAGACGCATCCGGCGTTCAACGTGAGCCTGCGGGTAAACTTTCTGGCGGGCGGCGGGGACACGAGCGGGTTCCGGTTCATCGGCACCGATGGCGTGCTGAACGTGACGGTGCGCGGGACGATCACGATGACGAAGAAGCCACGGGCGGCGGCGCCGGGGCACACGGCATCCACATTCAGCAAGGCCACGGGCGAGGAGTTTTTGCGCGGGTACCGGAAGCAGTATCCGTCGGCGGACACGACGTCGGCGGACGCGATGCAGAACAATTTGGGTGAGCAGCAGTGGGCCTTCCCGGCGGGATACACGGAGCAATATGCGCATCATCTGAACTTTTTCGACGCCGTAAGAACGCGGCGGCCGGTGGTGGAGGACGCGGTGTTCGGATTGCGGGCAGCGGGTCCGGCGCTGTTGTCGAACGTGAGCTACTTTGAGAGGAAGATTGTGGAGTGGGACCCGGAACGCATGGTGGCGCGATGAAAAGACAAATTTGCTTGGTTTTGTTTGTGAGTGCGGCGGCGTTTGGGCAGAAGCCGGTGTTCACGAAAGACGTGGCGCCGATTTTGCAGAAGCGATGCCAGGAGTGTCACAGGCCGGGCGAGATTGGTCCGTTTCCGCTGTTGACGTATCAGCAGACGAGGCCGTGGGCTGCGGCGATCAAGGCAGCGGTGCTGAAGAAGACGATGCCGCCGTGGCATGCGGATCCGCACATCGGGAAGTTTTCGAACGACCGTTCGCTGGCGCAAAAGGAGATCGATACGATTTCGGCGTGGGTGGCGGCGGGCGCGCCCGAAGGCGATCCGAAGGATATGCCGGCGCCGATTGCGTTCACCGAGGGTTGGGGCATTCCGAAGCCAGACGTGATTTTCCAGCTTCCGGAGCCGTTTCAGATTCCCGCGACGGGCACGGTGGAGTATCTGCACTGGTTGGTGCCGACGAACTTCAAGGAAGACAAGTGGGTGCAGTTTGCCGAGGCGCGGCCGGGCGATCGCACGCGGGTGCACCACATCATTGCGTACGTGCGGGAGCCGGGATCGAAGTGGATGGAGGGCATTCAGCAGGGGATTCCGTTCATTCCTCCGAAGCCCGATTCGAACGATAAGGCCGACACGAGTGCGCTGCCGAGCGACTTCCTGGTGGGCTATGCGCCGGGGCAGCCGCCGGAGATGTTCGAGCCGGGCGTGGCGAAGTTGGTGAAGGCGGGGTCGGACATCATTCTGCAGGTGCACTATACGACCGACGGGAAGGCTTCGTCGGATTTGACGCGAGTGGGGCTGGTGTTTGCGAAAGAGCCGCCGGCGCGGCGCGTGATGACGTTTTCGGCGACGAATGGAACGTTCAAGATTCCGCCGGGCGAAGGGAATCAACGGGTAGATGCGACGTTTGAGCTGGGCGCCGATGTGGTGCTGCACGGGCTGCATCCGCACATGCACGCGCGGGGGAAAGATTTCATCTATCACGTGCGGTTCCCGGATGGGAGGCGGCAGACGTTGTTGAGCGTGCCGCGGTACAGCTTTGCGTGGCAGCTTTGGTACAACATGGCCGAACCGCTGGCGCTGCCGAAGGGGACGGTGTTTGAGTGCACGGCGCATTTCGACAACTCGGTGAACAACAAGTTCAATCCCGATCCGACGAAGGAGGTGCGGTGGGGGGATCAGAGTTGGGACGAGATGATGGTGGGATTCTTCAACTTGATATTCGACGCGAAGATGGATGAGAAGAAGGTGCAGGCGCCGGCGAAGAAGGCGGGAGGTGGGGTGCGTGGCGGCGAGGGGGGCGTCGTGCGGGCTGACGGGCGGGATGGTGACGCACGGGTTGGCGCGGCGCGGACGGAAGCGGGCGGGCGATGAGGCATTTGCGTGCGGCCGCGCTGGCGCTGGTGGCATGCGCGGCGATGGGGCAGCCGGCGCCGGCGCGGAAACAACTGCTGGTGATTGGCGACGAGAAGGGGTACCGGCACGGGGCGATCTCGCATGCGATGGCGGTGATTGAGCGGATGGGGAAAGAGAGCGGGTTGTGGGACACGCATCTGCGCACGGACCCGGAGCCGCTGACGAAGAAGAAGCTGGAGTACAACGCGCGGAATTTGAGCTCGTTTGACGCGGTGCTGTTTTATACCGGCGGCAACCTGGCGATGGACGAGCAGCAGCGCGAGGATCTGATGTCGTTTATCCGCGACGACGGCAAGGGCTTCATCGGCGTGCACAGCGCGGCGATCACTTTCGTGAAGTGGCCGAAGTTTGTGGAGATGCTGGGCGGGACGTTCGATGAACATCCCTGGAACACGTTCGATGCGCCGGTGGTGGTGGAAGACGCTGCGTTTCCTGGAATGAAGGCGTTTCCGAAGGCGTTCACGTTGAAGGACGAGATCTACCAGATGAAGAACTTTTCGCGGGCGAACACGCGCGTGTTGCTGCGATTGGATGCGGCGAAGCTCGATTTGGGCGGCACGCGGGTGCACCGGGCGGACCGCGATTTCGCGGTGGCTTGGGCGAAGATGCACGGCAAGGGCCGGGTGTTTTATTCGACGCTCGGGCACGTGGAGGAGAATTGGGATCGGGCGGATGTGCAGACGATGTATCGCGAGGCAATCAAGTGGGCGCTTGGGCTGGCGGAGGCGGATGTGACGCCGCGCGCGGCGCCGGGGAGCGAGGGAAAGCGATGATGACACGGCGCGGGTTTGCGGGCGTGGCGATGGGCGCAGGGGCCGCCGGCGCGGGCGCCTTTTCGGCGGGCGCGAGCGCGTTTGCGGCAGTGAAGAAGCTGCGGCTGGGCATTGGCGCGTACACGTATCACGGGTTGAACGTGGACGAGATGATCGCCGAGATGAGGGCGCAGAAGATCACCGAGATGGAGATGTCGCGGGGCGAGTTCATGACGTTCGCCAAGCCTCCGGTGGAGCGGTTTGAGAGCTTCCGGCGGAAGATTGACGCGGCAGGGATACGGTGTGTTTCCTACTATGCGCCGACGATCCAGAACCAGCAGCAGTTGGACGATGCCGTGCGGTTCGCGAAGATTCTGGGCGCGAGCAACATCTCGGGCGATCCGGTAGGCGAGTGGCTGGCGGCGACCGATGAACGGCTGACGAAAGAGGGCATGACGTTCGGGATTCACAACCACTACTTCAAAGAGAAGTTCGTGTACGAGAGCCCGGAGGATTTGTTGAACGCGGCGAAAGGGCGGACGAAGACAATCGGGTTCACGCTGGATTTGGGGCACATCATTTCGTGCGGGTTCGACACGTTGGATGCAGTGCGGAAGCTGATCGCCAAGACGCGGGTGATTCACCTGAAGGACATCCTGGCGGCGGGGGGCGAGATCAACGTGCCGCTGGGAGCGGGGTTGGTGAAGGTGCCGGAGGTGATGGCGGAGTTGAAGCGGGTGGGGTTCGCGGGGTTGATTGCGTTTGAGTACGAGAAAGAGGGCGACATCCGTGCGGATGTGGCGCGGCAGCTTGCGTACGCGAGGAAGCTGCTTTAGGAGTGGCTATGGCGCTTATGGGGCTTTCACGGAGGGAGGTAGTGGCGGCGCTGGCAGCAGCGGGCGTTGGCGCGGATGCGGCGCGTGGGGCGAAGACGTCGCGGTTGTCGCTGGAAGGCTACATCTGGCAGAACATGGCCAACCGGGCGAAGCGTCCGCTGGCCGAGATGATGGAGGAGCTTTTCGCTTCGGCTCCGTTTGGCGGGTTCGTCAACATCGAGTTGAACCATGGGTTCTTCACGGCGGCGTTGCGCGAGCGGACGCTGGCGCTGACGCGGCGGCACAAGCTGCGGATGCCTTCAGCGTATGTGGGCGGGGCGATGCACGAGCGGGGGTTGGCCGAGGCGACGACGGCGCGGGCATTGGAAATCGGCGGGTTGTGCAGGGAGTTTGGGTGCACCGCGATTGTGAACAATCCCGACCCGAAGCCGAAGGACGGGCAGAAGACGGACGCCGAGTTGGCGGTGCAGGCGGCGGAGTTGAACAAGCTGGGACGCCGGTTGGCGGAAGAGGGGTTTCAGTTGCGCATTCACCATCACCGCACGGAGATGCTGGAGAACGGGTGGGAGTGGCGGCACATTTTGCGCAACACGGAGGCGAAGTATGTGTCGCTGTGCATTGATATAGAACATGCGCACCGCGCGGGGATGGATCCGAACGCGCTGCTGCGGGAGGCCGGAGCGCGGGTGACGGAGATCCATTTGCGGAACAAGAAGGGCGATGCGCCGTTGCAGGCATTCGAGCCGGGCGATATCGATCACGCGGCGATCGCGAAGACGCTGCGCGAGGTGAAGATCAGGCCGCTGGTGGTGGTGGAGTTGGCCTATCACGACGATACGCTGATCACGCGTTCGTTTAACGAGAATGTGCGGGTGAGCCGGGAATATGCGGAGAGGGTTTTTGGGCTGTAGGGTGCCGTTGGGGGCGGGTTGCCGTTGGGGGCCCTATCCGCGGATAGGCGATTTCGTGAAATCCAATCGTTATACTCCCTAGCACGTTGCGCCTGAGGGGCCACGTCAGAGTTGTGTCGTTGAGAGCTTTGGGGAGGAATCCAATGAACGTTTTCATCCGGCGGCCCATGCTGGCCGCGCTTCTATTGCCCTTGTTGTGGGCGCCCACGATGGCGCAGACACTGGGCACGATCACGGGCGAAGTGAAAGATTCGACCGGGGCGGCCGTTGCGGGAGCGGCGGTTACGGTACGCAATACCGCGACCAACGGCATTCGCAATGCCGTGACGAACGACGATGGAAATTATACGATTCCGGCGCTGGTGCCGGGGCCGTATGAAGTGAAGGCCGAGCGCTACGGGTTCAAGCTGGCGACGCGGACGAACGTGGGGTTGCAGGGCAAGCAGAGGGCGCGGGTGGACATTGCATTGGAGGTCGGGCAGGTGAACGAGATTATGGAGGTATCGAGCGCGCTGCCGCTGTTGACTACAGAGGACGCGACGGTGGGTTCGGTGATTGAGCAGAAGCGACTCACGGAGCTGCCGTTGAACGGGCGGAACTTTTTCAGCCTGGTGGCGCTGAGCCCGAACGTGACGTATGGGTTCAACCAGGCGGCGCAGGCGGCGGGGCGGCAGGGCGGTTCGCGATCGGAACTTACGATCTCCATCGCCGGGGCCCGTTCGGCCTGGAGTAACTACACGCTGGATGGGATTGCCAACACCGATATCAATTTCAACCTCTATATCGTGCTGCCTTCGGTGGAGGCGCTGCAGGAGTTCAAGGTGCAGACGGGAATTTACCCGGCCGAATTTGGGCGCGGGGCGGGACAGATCAACGTTTCGACCAAGGGCGGGACGAACCAGTACCACGGGTCGCTGTTCGAGTTTCTGCGCAACGACAAGCTCGACGCGCGGCCGTACTTCTTCAAAGACCCGGAGAGTCCGACGCAGACGGCGCCATTGAAGGCGCCCTACCGGCAGAATCAATATGGCGGAACGCTGGCGGGGCCGATTCAGATGCCGAAGCTGCTGAACGGGAGAGACCGCGTATTCTTCATGGCCAACTATGAGGCGTTCCGGAGCCGGCGATCTGTGCCGAACTTCTTCACGACGATGCCGCAGGAGATGCGCAACGGGGACTTCTCGGCGGTGACGACGGCGCTGCAGGATCCGAACACGCGAGTGCGGACGCCCAACGCAACGGGTTCGGGGTTCACGGTGGCGTCGACTCCATTTGCGGGGAACCGGATTCCGGCGTCGCGAATCAGCTCCGGGAGTAAGTATCTGCTGGACAGCTTCGCTCCGCTTCCCAACCTTGTGCAGACGGGGTTGCCGAACCGCAACTACCAGTGGGTGGCCAAGACGCCGGCGGACAAGGACCAGTTCACCGGGCGCATCGACTTTAATGAGAGCGCGAGTTCGCAGTGGTTTGGGCGCTATTCGTGGACGGACGAACTGACCGTCTCGCCGGGCGTGCAGTTGAACGGAACGGGGTTATATACGCGGGCCAGCCAGTGGGTGCTTTCCAATACGCGGGTGTTTTCGTCATCGAAGGTGAACGAGTTCCGGTTCGGGTATAACTCGCTGTTCAACAACATCAGCCAGGAACTGGCCAACGTGGACAACGTGAACGAGAAACTGGGCACGCCGATCAAGGTGACCGATGCGAACTCGTGGGGCATTCCCGACGTGAATCTGACGGGCAGCACGCTGAATCGATTCGGCAACGACGCCAACGGGCCGTTCAACATCGACAACAAGATTTACCAGGTGGTGGACAACTTCTCCTGGATCGCGGGCAAACATTCGTTCCGGTTTGGCGGCGAGTACCGCTACAACCAGTTTTTGCAGATCGGCAACGAGTTCGCGCGCGGCCGGTTTTCCTTCTCGGGCAGTTTCACGGGCAATGGCAACACGCTGGCGGGCGGATACAACGGAGCCGATTTCCTGCTGGGCGCGCCGAACAGTGTGGAGGCGGCGGTGGCGCTGGCGCGGGGCGATTTCCGCAATAAAGAGACAGGCCTTTATTTCGACGACGTATACAAGATCACGCCACGCCTCACGCTGAACTGGGGCGTGCGCTACGAGTTGGCGCAACCGCTGCTGGATAAGTTCGGGTTGCAGCCGAACTTTCAATTGCGGTCCGCGTTGCCGGGGATTGCCAACGTGCCCGACGCAAATTTGCATCCAGTGTTCGTGCGCACGGGACAGGGCGATTTCTACGACGACCTCTCATTTCGGTTTACAGGCCCGGTGCAACTGGCGCGCGACGGGCGGCTGGGCGACAGGCTGATCACGACTGACCGCAACAACTTCGCGCCGCGGCTGGGCATCGCCTACAGCCCGTCGGCGAAGTGGAGTCTCCGCATGGGCGCGGGCGTGTTCTACGCGCAGGAGAGCAAGAACTCGATCTTCGACATGAGCCGTGCGGCGGGCGGCCGGGCCAACCCGACGATTGACCAGCAGGGCGTGCCGGCGCTCACTTACAATAACTACATCAATACGTCGCAACTGCCGGTGCGGTTCGCGCCGGGACTTACCTGGGGCGCCGACCACAATCTGCGCACGACTTACTCGCTTCAATACCTGTTCAACGTGCAGCGGACGCTGGGGCAGAATTCGGTATTGGAAGTGGGCTACACGGGCAATTCGAGCCGCAGAGTGAACTACCTGGTGAACGCGAACGCGCCGATTCCGGGCATTACGACGTTTGACGCGCGCGAGCCTTATCCGGAGTGGAACGGGATTCAGTTCCTGAACGGCGACGGCATCGGCAACTACAACGCGTTTTCGTCGAAGCTGGCGCAGCGGTTTTCGTCGCGGCTGACGGCGATGTTCAGCTATACGTGGTCGAAGGCGCTGGACGAAAACTCGGCGATTCGCGGCACGGGTTCGGACTTCACGCTGATGAACCAGCGGTGCCGGTCGTGCGATTACGGCTATGCCGGTTTCGACATTCCGCACCGTTTTGTGACGTCGATTCTCTACAACCTGCCCTTTGGCAAGGGCCAGCGGTGGCTGGCGAACAACAACTTGCTCGATAAGTTTGTAGGCGGGTGGCAGTTGTCAACGATTACGAACATTCAGAGCGGCACGGCGATCAATCCCGACTCGTGGGATTCGGCGGGCATGGGGGCGGGCTTCCCGCACTCGAACCGGCTGAATTGCGTGGCGGGGGCGAACCCGGTAGCCGGCAACCCAAATCCGGACCGCTACTTTGTGCGCGAGGCCTTCACGAATACGGTGGCGGGTGAGTTCGGCAATTGCGCGCGCAATTCGCTGCGGGCGCCGTCGACCTGGAACGTGGACTTCTCCACGATGAAGGACTTCCGGATTCACGAGAGCCACACTCTGCAATTCCGCATGGAGATGTTCAACGCGCCGAACCATCCGGCGTGGGGGCGTCCTTCGGCCGGTTGGGGCACGCAAGGCGCGAACCCGAACGCGGGCTTTGGTCGGATTCGTTCGACGAGCCAGTTGCGGCAGATTCAGTTTGCGCTGAAATACTCGTTCTGAGAAGCGCGCGGAAGCGGAAAGAGATAGGCGCCCGGCGGGGGCGTCCGCGATTGCGGATGCGCCTGTGCGGGCGCTTTTTGTTGGGGTGAAGCGGTGGGCGCGGATGGGCAAGCCGGCTTAGAGTCCGGCGGCGCGTCCCAATTTGTAGATCCATTCGGCGCGCCAGGAGCCTTTGCCGCGGGCGGCGGCGACGTCCCTATAGAGCGGCGCGAGCAGTTGGCGCGCCTCGGCCTTCTTGCCTTGAGCGGCGATGGCTCCCGCGTAGGCGGCATCGGCGTAGGCGCGCATCCAATGAGTGGGGGCGACGGCGGCGGCGAGGATATCACGGGCGGCTTGGGCGGGGACCACGGCATCGCGGCCACGCCCGGATTCGATGAGCGCGGCGGCTAAAACGACGCGAGCGAAGCCGCGCTCGATGCGGGGGAGCGGCTGCATGCGCTCAAGTGCGGCGACGACATTGGAGGCCCATAGTGCTGCGTCGGCGGGGCGGTTCTGTTCAAGGCGAAGGTTGGCGTACTTGAGCGCGGTATTCCAGTAAGGCAGGCGTTCCTTCCCGGTATTGTTTTCATGAACTGCGAGGACCTGTTCGAGGGTCGCGGCGGCTTCCGCGAGCCGGCCCGTTCCTTGCTGGCAGATTGCCATATTGGAGAGCGAAGTGGCCAGTTCGGCGCTGTTATCGCCCAGGAATTTGCGGTAGTGGGTGTGCGCTTCGCGGTAGATCTGCTCGGCCTGGTCATAGCGGCGGAGCGTGGCGTGGGTATTGGCAAGGTTGTTCAGTGAGCGGGCGAGCGTAACGTGGCCCTCGGGATAGAGCGCCTTTTCCATGGCGATGGCCTGTTCGAAGTAACGTTGGGCGTCGTCGAATTTACCCTGTCGGAAATAGAGTCCGCCGAGTTCGTCCAGGGCGATGGCGGTGGTGGGGTTGGGCGTGCCTGGGGTGGACGCGGGACCAGCAGCGGCCGACTCAGGAACACCGCGCGCAAGGGCGAGCGAACGCTGCAAGGCAATGCCCGCGTGGGCGAAGTCGCCGGTGCTCTTCAGCGCGCGGCCGTAGCTGCGGAAGTACTTGGCCTGTTCGATGGCGGGTAGTTTTGCGCTTTCAGCCGTGGCCACGGCCTCTCCGCAGAGCTTCGCGGCGGGACCATACTGGGCCGCCTGAAAGAGCGCCAGGCAGTGTTGTTCGAGGGCGGCTGCCACGCGGGACGGGTTGGCGGGGCGGATGCGGCGGGCGCTGGCGACGGCTTGCTGGCCCGCTTTCTCAGCGTCGTCAAAGCGGCCGAGTTGGGCCTGGGAGGCGGCGAGGCCGGTCCAGGCGGCGGCTTCGCGTTGGGGGTCGCCGGCAGCGTGATCGAGGATGCCGCGATAGAGGCCGGAGGAGCGGTCGAAGAGACCGAGACCGGCGTAGGCGTTGGCAATGGTCTCGGTGAGGTCGAGCCGCGTGCCGGTGTCAATGGCGGCGGTGGCGATGGACTGTGCGCCTTCGTCGAGGAGTTGGCGCGTCGTGAGGCGGTTGCCCTGATTCAGTTCGGGGTCGGAGGCCTGGAAGAGGCCCTGGAGGAAGGAGGCGACGGTTTCGGCCCGTTCACGCTGGCGGGAGATTTCGCGATTTTTCTGAAGCGTGACGACGACGGCGCCCAGAAGAAGGGCCACGGCGAGGCCCGCCATGACGAAGGCCGCGCGGTGCCTGCGGGCGAGCTTGGAGACGACGTAGCGGAAGTTACGCTGGTGGGCTTCGACGGGCAGGCCTTCATCGAAGCGTTCGAGGTCGGCGGCAAGATCTGCGGCGCTGGCGTAGCGTTCGGAGGGCTCTTCGCGCGTGGCGCGTTGGACGATGGCGCGGATGTCGGCCGGCTTCGTTTCGCCGGTCACTTTGTCAAGCAGCATGCCGAGCGAATAGACGTCGGTGGCGGTGGTGAGGTCGGCGCCGCGCATCTGTTCGGGGCTGGCGTAGCCGGGCGTGGCGGCGCGAAACATGGTGGAAGTACGCTCGTCAACTGCGCCCAGCGGGTCGAGAGCCTTGGCGATTCCGAAGTCGAGGAGTTTGACGTGTCCGGAAGGGGTGACGAGGACGTTGGACGGTTTGAGATCGCGATGGACAATGAGGCGCTGGTGGGCGTAGTGAACGGCGAGGGCGATTTCGCGGACCAGGGCGAGGCGGCGCGGCAGGGGCTTTCCTTCGCAATGGCGGAGGAGGTCCTGGCCTTCGACATACTCGAGCACGAGGTAGGGAAGGCCCTCGGCGGTGATGCCGCCGTCGTGGAGTTTGCAGATGTTGGGGTGTTCGAGGCGCGCCGCGATCTGGCGCTCCGCTTCAAAGCGCGAAAGAATCTGTTTGGCCATCGCGTCGGTGAGGAGCACGGGCAGGGCGATGACCTTGACGGCGACACGCTGTTCGTAGCCGGTGGCGCGTTCGGCGCGGTAGACGACGCTCATGCCGCCCTGGCCGATCTCCTCCATCAGCCGCCAGGGACCGATCTGCGCGCCGGGGGCGGGCTTGCGGGGCGTGAGGACATCGGTATCGAGGTAGCCTTCGGCGGCGTGGTTGGCGGCGAGAAGACCATCGACTTCGCCGCGGATGGCGGGGTCGGGCTCGGGATGGCGCGCCCAAGAGGCGGCTCGTTCGGCCTCGGGCAAGGCAAAGAGTTCGTCGAGGATCTTCGCGGCGCGGCGCCAGTGTTCATCGTGAGCCATGGTGAGTGGGGGGACCGGGGTTCAACTCACGATACAACCAAGCGCGGGCGATGAGCCAGTCGCGCTGCACGGTAGCCGGGCTGATGTCGAGATGGCCGGCGATCTCTTCGCCGCTCATGCCGCCGAAGAAGCGGAGCTCGACGACCTGGGCGCGGCGAGCATCCATTGCGGATAGGCGTGTGAGGGCCTCATCCAATTCAGTGAAGTGCGAGAGGTTGGCCCCGAGGACGAGCCCGTCGTCGAGGGAGACGACGGCGCCTTTGCGCTTTTCGGCCGATTGTTTGCGCGCGTGATCGA
>CAYUZM010000087.1:0-11982 GCA_964449665.1 uncultured Solibacteraceae bacterium | reverse complement strand
AGATTGTGGCGACGAGTTGGAATTTCAAAGCGCGAGGCGAGACGACTTTGCGCCGGCCGTGGCCGGGGTTGATCTCTTCACGCGTGCTCACGAGCCCGAACGATGCGAGCAGCGAGACATCGCGGCTGACTGCTTTCCGGTCTCGCCGGAGCGCGGTGGCCAGTTCGGAAACTGCAGCGGGGTTCATTCGAACCGCGCGGAGAACGCGCACCCGTTCCACGGAAAGCACCTTGACCCGATCGGCAGGGTTTTCAAATGTCATGGTGATCTCCGATGGAAGTGTTTCGCCCCGGTCCAACTTTCTGGCACGCGCAAGTGATCGTTCCACATACGCGCCAATGGTTCCGGATGTAACCGTCACGCGCCTTGCCGGCTTCTTAGGAATGTTTGTTGCGTTCTTCATCTTCCTGACTCCATAACTCCCGTACTTCGCTGTAGAACGTCTTGGCCAACGCCTCATATCCGGCAAATGCGACGGTATCACAGATGAGGCATTTGAGGACCCACCTGTGTGGGCAGGGATTGTTCAGCAGGGCCGATTCGTGGTGCGTTGGCGTGCGTGGGGTGAACTTGGGCGCGGCGATTGCGGGATACTCGGACTGGACGTACCGTATGAGCAGATCGAGACGAAGCCAGCCTGTGACGGGTGTGACGTTAGCGGTGTCGGAGAAGGAGTGGAAGCGGCAGGGGAACCGGCGGCTGAGGCAGGCGGCGGCGCGTATCCTGCAGCAGGTTCCGGCGGGGGATGCGGACGCGGTGGTGCTTCCGGTGCTGGATGAGGTTGCGAATCCGTATGACAGCCCGAAGGAGGGCAAGTCGCGGTTCGATCCTCGCGAGTGGCCGAAGATGATGCGGAAGTGAGGGCGGCGCGGCGGGGAGCGATTGCGGCGCGGGGTTACTGGCTCAGTTCGCGCAAGAGCGGCCGGGCGCGGTAGACGGCGCGGAGGGCTTCGGTGATGCCTGCCGAGGAGACGTGGACGCTGCGTTCGACGCGGTCGCGATAGACGAAGCGGTTGGGGAGGCTTTCGATGTTTCCATCGAACAGAATTCCGGTGATCTGGCCGCGGGAGTTGACGGTGGGGGAGCCGGAGTTGCCGCCGTGGGTGTCGGCGGTGGTGACGAAGTCCATTTGGGTGCGGAGGCGGAGGCGGCGTTTGGCGTCGAGCCAGCGTTTGGGGAGCGCGAAGGGTTCGGCACCGGTGGCGCGGCGGTAGAGGCCGGCGAACGTGGTGGCGAAGGGGACCGGTTTGCCTTCGGCGTTGGTGTAGCCTTTGGCGGCGCCGTAGCTGAGGCGGAGGGTAAACGTGGCGTCGGGGTAGGCTTCGGTGCCGTAGCGGGCGAAGCGGATGCGGGCGATCTGCGAGGCGCTGGCGTAGATGGCGGCTTCGACCTTGTCTTCAAAGATGGTGCGCATTTGGCGGGCATCGGGGTCGATGCGGCGGACGAGTTCAAGCATGGAGTCGCGGCTTGCTTCGAGGGCCGAGCCGTTGTCGAGGAGTTTCTTGCGGAACGCGGCGTCGCCGAGTTGGGAGGATTCGACGTACCAACGGGCGGCGGCATCGGGTTCGCGGCCATCGAGAACGCGTTTCACGAGCGGGTGTTGGGGGCCGAATTCGGATTTCAACGAACGGAGGTAAGAGGCGAGAACGGCGGTTTCGAATTCGGGATAGATGGGGATGGCGGAGGTGACGTACTGGCGTTTGGGGCCGAGGGCGGTGTCGCGGAATTCGCGGAGGCGGGTTTCGCCGGGCTTCTTGAGTTCGTCGTTCATGCGAACGAGAACGCGGGCGAGTGAGAAGAGGGTCGAGGCGCGGGCGGGTGATTTTTCCCACATCGAATAGGGGCGGTAGATTTTGGCGAAGGCGGCGTAGGCGGCGGCGACGCCGTCCCAGGTGTGGCCGAAGTTTTTGGCGAGCTTTTCATCGGCCTGGACGAAGCCGCGGAGGGTTTGCTCTTCGTCGCGTTTGCGATTCATGAGGTCGGGCTCGCGGAGGCCGGAGAGGAAGCCGGTGTAGGCTTTGAAGGAGTTTTGGAGGCTGAAGAGCTCGTCGGCGGCGATGCGTTTGTATTCGGCGTTGGCGGCGCTGTAGGCGGCCACGTCGGCGATGAGGGTGCGGAGCTGATCGATGACGAAGGGATAGGCAACATCGCGGTCGAATTCGAGTTCGGAGACGGTGGCGAGGCGGCCGGTGCTGCCGGGGTGGCCGCTGACGAGGCTAAGTTCGCCTTTGCGGGCGCCGGCGGGACTCCAGGGGAGGAAGTGTTCGATGCGGGCGGGCTTGCCGTTTTCGTAGGCGCGCAGGAAGCTGATGTCGAGGCAGTAGCGGGGGTAGGTGAAGTTATCGGGGTCGCCGCCGAACATGGCGACGGCGTTTTCGGGCGCGAAGACGAGACGGAGGTCGGTGTACTTCTTGTATTGGTAGAGGTGGAAGATTTCGCCGGAGTAGAGGGTGACGATGTCGCAGCGGTTGCCGGTGGAATCGGCGCAGGCCTTTTCGAGGAGGGCCATTTGGCTTTTGACGCGGCGGGCGACGGCGGCGTCGTCCTCGCCTTTCCCCCAGGCGGATTTCACTTTCGCGGTGACGTCTTCGGATTTGAGGAGGACGTTGACTTCGAGGTCGGGGCAGGGCTTCTCTTCGGCGTGGGTGGGGGCGTAGAAGCCATCCTTCATATAGTCGTGCTCTTTCGAGCTCAACTGTTGGATGCATTCGCTGGCGACGTGGTGGTTGGTGAAGATGAGGCCGTCGCGGGAGACGAAGGAGCCGGAGCCGCCGTTGTTGAGGCGGACGGAGCTGTGGCGGATGCGATCCAGGAGGGGATCGGGAAGAGTGACGCCGTAGGTGCGGAGGACGCGGGCTTTGGGGAACTGGTCGAAGAGCCAGATTCCCTCATCCGCCCACAGGCCGGTGGTGGCCAGCGCCGAGAGCGGCAGAATCCAATATCGAAAGTGCATCAGAGTATTCGCTACCATTATGGACGAGTTGGAGGGTGGTTCGTGGCGGCGCCTGCAATATACCTGTAACTTCATTATTTGGAGTGGTTTGTGGAGAATTTCAGAGGGGCTGGTATTTGGAATCGCACATTTATTGTGAGATACTGTTCGATAACTCTGAGCAATCCGCTCCACTGAAATGACCCAGCTCGACGAGGCTTTAGCGCGTTTTGACAAGCTAATCCACTCGCCGGCGTATCAGGATTTGGCCTGGGCTCATGCCCTGCAGGAACAGATGGCCGCGCAGCAACTGCTGCTGCCAGGCGGCCGGGCAATATGCCCTGTTCTGCGCCCACACCTGTTGACGCGGCGCCAGTATGATTCGCTGCAAAAGACCACCGCCGTATTATCGGCGGTGATGGATCGTGTCAGCGAACAGGCACTAGCGAATCCGGCACTGTTGGCGCGGTTGCAACTGTTACCGGCCGAACGGATGTTGGCGTCCGTGAACCACACGCATGGGCGTGCGGCGGCGACGTCGGTCTCGGCGATTGTGGGGTTGAACGATCACACGATTACGGCCGTGAGCGCGGATCCGCCGGCGAGCGTGGTGTACACGGAGCCGCTGGGCGAGATCTTCCACGACAGTGCGCCGATGAAAGAGCTGCGGAAGCGCTATAAGTTTACGCGGCCGAAGACGGCGAAAAAGCTGTTGCAGTCGATTTTGGCGGCCTATAAGGGGCAAGGGAAGAAGAAGTTCCCCTGCATTGGCGTGGTGGAGTTCCGGCAATCGGTGAAGGCGGCTCCGAGCACGGAAGCGGTGCTGTTGGCCGAACGGTTCCGCGCGTCAGGATATCCGGCCGAAGTGGTGACGCCGGAGCAGTTGGAGTATCGCAACGGCGAACTGCGGCGGGGCGATTTTGCGATCGACATTGTGTACCGGCGCGTGACGGCGCAGGAGTTGCTGGTGCGGTCGGACTTGAACCATCCGCTGCTGCGGGCTTATCGCGAGCATGCGATATGCATGGTGAACAGTTTCCGGTCGGAGATTGTGGGCAAGCTCTCCGTGCTGGCGTTGTTGAGCGACGATTCGGTGGTGGGGAGTTTTCCTGCGGCCGAGCGCAAGCTGCTGCGGCAGCATGTGCCGTGGACGCGGTTCATGGCCAACGGGAAGACGGCGCATGGCGACGAGCAGATCGATCTGGCCGAGTGGGTGGCGCGGAACCGGGAAACGCTGGTGCTGCGGCCGCTCGATTCGGGCAGCGATCAGCACAACTACGATGGGGCCGAGCTCGATCAGTCCATGTGGGAGCGGGCGGTGAAGACGGCGCTGCGTTCGCGTTATGTCGTGCAGGAAAAGACGGCGAGCGTGAAGGCGAGCTTCCCGGTATTCCAGTTTGGGCAGTTGGAGTCGCGCGATTTCCGGGTGTCGGTGCAGCCGGCGCTGTTCGGCGGGAAGATGGATTCGGCATCGGCGACGGTGGAAGACGCGACGAGCACGTTTTCGCTGCTCAACGGCGTGACACCGGCGTTTGTGTTGGAAGGCTCGGCGTAGTGCGGGCGGCCGCGCTCCTTTTAGCGGCCACATACTGCGCGGGACTCCACGCGGGGCAAGCGCCTGGCGCGCAAAATTCCTCTGTACAAAATGCGATCGATGGCGCGGCGGCATACCGCGCCTTTCAGGCGTGGCAGAAGCTGCCGGCGAATTCCCAACTGAAGTGGGACGAGACGGTGACACGGTATCGCCGCAAGCTGGCGGCCGAGGGGCTCACGGCAACGGCGGTAGACCGGACGATGCGGGTGATTGAAGCCCGCGATGAGGCGGCGCTGTACGATCCGATCTACGCGGGCGCTCCGGCATTCGAAATGCGGCCGAACGCGCTTCTGGTGGAAGCGGTGGCGCAACGCGAATCCGGCAGTGCGCTGGACGTGGGCATGGGGCAGGGGCGCAATGCGCTGCACCTGGCGCGCAAAGGTTGGAAGGTGACGGGATTCGACGTTGCGGCCGAGGGCCTGGCGGCGGCGCGCAAGCAGGCGGCGGCGGAGGGGCTTACGATCAAAGCGGTTCATGCGTCGGACGAAGAGTTCGAGTTTGGCACGGAGCGTTGGGACCTGATCGCGATCCTTTATCCGATTGAGAAGCGTTCCGTGTTTCGCGTGGCGCGGGCGCTCAAGCCGGGCGGGCTGGTTGTGATTGAGTGCGGGCATCGCGGGACGGATGGGGCATCGTTTGAGTACGGGGACAATGAACTGCTGGAGATATTCAAGGAGTTCCTCATTCTGAAATATGAGGACACTGTGGCGGTTCACGATTGGGTGCGGAAGCCGATGCGGATGGTGCGGCTGATCGCACGGAAGCGTTAGCGGCGTTCCACTTCGACAGTGGCTCGCAGGTTGGCGACGCCGGCGGGGTAGCGGGTATCGGCGACGGTGAAGGCCACGGCGTCTTCCATCCAGTCGTGCCAGACTCCATCGCGGTCGTGCGAGGCGGCGGTGAGGGTGTACTCCTGGGGGCAGAGGGCGCATTGGAAACGGAAGACGACGGAGCGCTCATCGCCTGGGGCGCAGGGGCCGAGGGAGACCTGTTCCAACTCGGTGTTGGTTCCGAAGACTTCGAAGCCGATGCGGGTGCGGATCATGATGCCGACGATGGGGTCGTTGACGGCTGAGGCATAGCGGACGCGGACGCGGACGGCGACGGGTTGGCCGCTTTGCCAGAGCACGGTGGGGCGGGAATCGGCGTCGAGGGTTTCCACGGAGAGGAGTTCGGCACGGCCATCGCCGCGGCGGAGTGAGGGGGCGAGTTCGATCTGCTGTTGGGCGGCCCAGGCGCGGAGGGATTCCATGGCGGCGCGCTGGGCGGCGGCGAGGACTTCCTGGGGTGCGCCGCGCATGGCGAGTTTGCCGGAGTGAATCCACCAGAGTTCGTCACAGAGGGAGGCGAGCAGGCCGGGTTCGTGGGTGCTGAGGAGGATGGCGGCGCCGGCGCGGCGCTGGCGTTCGAGGTGGGCGGACTGGCGGGCGCGTTCGGCCCAGGAGGCATCGGAGAACAGGCGCGGGAGGGCGAGGACGCCTTCGGATTCGACGGTTCCGGAGGCGGGTTGGCGGCGGCCGGCGGCGAGATCGAGAATCGCCTCAATCGCCGGGGCATCCTCGCCGATGAGGCCTACGACGGCTCCCGCGGGCACTTCGGCCGACAGGGGCGCGAGGCCTTCCACGGAAATGTCACGGAATCGCAAAGCCATGAACGTTAGAATAGCTTGTAGATGAGACTCAACTGGATAATCGGAGGTTGGCTCCTGGTGGTTCTCACCGGATGCTCGACGCCGGCGCAGAAATTTCAGAAGCAAATCGCCGGGGGCGGCAAGGTCTACCTGCCCAAGGGCGTGTTGGAGTTGAGCAAGCCGCTGGAGATTGGGCCCGGCACGCGCAACCTGGAACTGATCGGTTCCAAGGAAACGGTGCTGCGGCCTTCGGCGGATTTTCAAGGGACGGCGTTCATCCGCTGCCGGTCTTGCCGGAACGTGCGGCTGCGCGGGTTTGTGATTGAGGGTTCGGCGGGAAACGCGAGCGTGCTGCCGACGGAGGTTCCGCCGAGCGAGGTTCCGTTTCTGACGCATTTTCAGAACAACGGGATCACGGCCGACGGGGCGGACGGGCTGTTGATCAGCGAAGTGACGTTCCGCGAGATTGCCAGCTTCGCGGTGCTCATTTCACGGTCGAAGAACGTGCGCATCGAGAGGGTCAACGTGTTGAATTCGGGCACGCGCAACTCACGCGGGCGGAACAATACGACGGGCGGCATCCTTTTTGAAGAGGGGAGCGACCGCTGGGAGGTGCTCGATTCGAACTTCGAGAAGATTCTGGGGAATGGCATCTGGACGCATTCGCGGTATAACTCGCCGCGCAATTCGAACGGGCTGATCAAGGGCAATACGTTTTCGACGATCGGGCGCGATGCGGTGCAGGTGGGCCACGCCAACCGCGTGCGCGTGCTTTCGAACAAGGGCAAGCTGATCGGCTATCCGGTGGATATTATCGACGTGGAGAACGGCGCGACGCCGGTGGGGGTGGACACGGCGGGGAAGGTGGACGAATCGTACTACAGCGACAACCAATTTGAGGAAGTGAACGGGAAGTGCTTCGACCTGGACGGATTCCACGACGGCGAGGTGGCGCGCAACGTGTGCATCAACCGGGGCAAACCGGAGGATTATCCGCAGGGCCATTTCGCGCTGGTGATGAATAATACGTTTCCCGAGATGCGGTCGCAGTTGGTGACGATTCGCGACAACGTATTCGACGGGATGAAATTCGGCGGGCTGTTTATTATCGGGGCGGGACACAAGATTTTGAACAACAAGCTGCTGAACCTGAACCGGGCGTCGTGCAACGACCGGCGGGCGGAGTTCGGCTGCGTGGCCTTCAACGACGAGCCGGACCTGATGCGGGCGGGCATTTATTTGGGGCAGCGGGCGGAGCGGCCGGACCCGTCCGAGAACATCGTGATTGAGAACAACCAGATCACGGGTTACCAGATGAAGGCGAACTGCATTCTGTACGCGCCGAAGGTGAAGCCGGAGACGCTGCAGGCGAAGGGCAACACGTGCGCCGACGTGACGTGGGCCGACGATAAGGCGCTTTCGTTCCCGTCGAAGAGCCATGCGCCCACGCAGGGTGACGAGTACCGCGTGTTGTCGATGCCGGAAGTGAAGTAAGGATGCCGGAGCCAGCAGCGCCGACGCTTGAGGCCGTACGCGCGCGGATGCGCGAGGACTGGAACGCGCGCGCCGAGGAAGACGCGCATTACTACGTCGCGTTTGGGCGGCGGAATCAGACGGGCGATGAGTTCTTCGATACGGCGCACGAGCAGGTACACGGGTTCACGCTGGAGATGAAGCGGCTTGTGCCGGGGCCCATACGGGCGCGGCGGGCGTTGGAGATCGGGTGCGGTCCGGGGCGGTTGATGAAGCCGCTGGCGTTGCTGTTCGGCGAGATTCACGGGGTGGATATTTCGGACCAGATGGTGGCGCGGGCGCGGGAGAACCTGGCGGGCGTGGCTCATGCGCATCCGCACCATGCGCCGAATTCGAATTTGGAGGCGTTTGCCGACGCGTCTTTCGATTTTGTGTATTCGTATGCGGTGTTCCAGCACATTCCAAGCCGTGAAGTGGTGATGGGCTACCTGGACGAGGCGGCGAGGGTGTTGAAGGCGGGCGGGATCATCCGCGTTCAGATCAACGGGCTGCCGCAGTCGGCGCGTGTGTATGACACCTGGAGCGGCGTGCGGATTCCGGAAGAGGACGTGCGGGCATGGGCGCGGGCGGCGGGGCTGCAGTTGCTGGCGCTGGAGGGGGCGGGGACGCAGTATATGTGGGCGACGTTCCGGAAGCCGTTGGCGGCGGAGGAGGAACGGCGGGCGGTGCGCATCCGGCGAGTGACGAACGCGCATTCGAGCGAGCCGGTGGCTCCAGTGCGGGGACGGTTCGCGGCGCTGGCGCTGTGGGTGGAAGGGTTGCCGCGCGAGGCGGATCTGAATGAGATCGAGGTGCGGGTGGACGGGCGGGCGGCGCGGCTGACGTATTTGGGACCACCGGAGTTTGACGGGATGCGGCAATTGAATCTGATACTGCCGGAGGGACTGGACACGGGGTTGGGCGCGATTGCCCTGCGGGCGGCCACGGCGGCGGAAGCGGCGCGGGCGAGCATCCGGCTGATCTCGCCTGGGCCTCCGGTGCCGCGGGTGCTTTCGGTGAGCGATGGGATCGACCTGTTGTCGGGGGCGCGGATTGTGACCGGTTCGGTGAAGGTGGTGTTGGAAGAGGTGGAGCAGCCGGGGCGGTTGCGGGCGTTTGTGGGGGGCGTGGCGGTGGAGTCGCTGGACCACTTCTGCACGGATCCGCGACTGCCGCGATGGGAAGTGAACTTCGACGTTCCAGCGGGAGCGGCGAGTGGGGCGAGCGCGGTGCGGATGGAGTTGGGCACGCGGGCGCTGGGGGAGTTTGGGGTGGAGGTTGTGCGGTAGGGGGCGTCAGATTCCGAGCACGGTGACTATGTCGTGCGATTCCAATGTTCGCCTGAGCCAGCCGTCAAGATCGATCATCAACCGTGCCAGGGCCAAACGGTTGCTGGCGCCGCCGGCTTCAAAGGATGCGCAAATTTCTGTCACTGACCCGAGTCCAGTGGGAAGAACAGTTGGCTCGTTCTCGCGAGGGTGGATCAGTTCCGCATGGAGCGCGGCCAGATCGGTCAGGATCGGTGCCCACTGTTTCTTTGGGATCTCACTGAAGCCGTAGTGAGCATATGCGGGAAAACGCCGCTCGAATATGCCGACGAACAGGCGGAAGGTGTGCTCGTGAATGAAGCGGCTGCCGGCTTGCCAATGCAAGTTCTTGTATCGCCCCGGCGTGATCTCCATGAACAGGGTTCCGCGAAGCGTGGCTGGATCGTCGTGCAATTGAAAGTCGAACGCGATATCCATCACAGCCAGTTCCACTCACGCCTCGCGCAGGCGGCGCAGCTCCCGTAGGATTCCCGGATCGTCCTTGGCCTCCGCGAGTGGCTTCAATTGTTCTTCGACGTAGTCCCAATCAAGAGTTGCTCGATGGCGGATTGCGACACCCTCCGCATCGCGAAGATCGAGCGGCCGAGCCGCGAACAGTTTGAGCACGATCAAGTCCTCGGCTGAGCAGGTGCGGATGCTCACTCCCGGTTCGAACTCAAAGTCCGAAGCGCGATCGACCACGAGACTCTCGTAGGCGAGCGCCGCTAAAGAGATATCAATCCCCACACCGGCGGACGATCCGAGCAACAGAACGCGATGGCGGAGTGCGAAGTCCCGAGCGCCGCTGATGCGCGAACTGTATCGCGCCAGCAGCGTGTCGACGAAGCGAGCTTCCTCGCCGAATCCCGCAAGCAAGGTCATATCAGCGTCTCGCGTAATCCTGGGCTCGCCCCAACGCTGAACAGCGAGGCCGCCGATGAAACAACTCCGCCAGCCTTGCTCGTCGCAGAACTGCTGCAACTCCGCCGCAACTTGGAACAGGCCGTTCATCCCCGAAGTTTGCGAAATACCCGCTGCATCTCCACCATTCCCGAGGACTGCCGCATTGGCTGCGCACGTAGCGCCTGGTTGAATGCGGGCTCGAGTATGGCGAGCACTTTTCGATTGTCGGCGGTCCGGATCTCTTCGCGGCGGATGGCTTCCAGTTCGGGCGCGGCCGCAGCCCAATGCCGCACCCAGCGCTCGATTTGTTCCCGCTCGTCCATGCCCGATGATCCCACACCGGCGGGAGCGCTATTCTCTTCTCGACCGCCGGATGGCTTCGGTGAGGGCGGCTTGCGGGGCGGTGCGCACATCGGGCTGCACGCCGGCGTCAGGCCTGGCGTCCACGGGGACGGAGGCGATTAAGGGGATGTCGATCTCGAGGCCGGAGTGGGGGAGTTTGAGGAAGAAGAACTGGCCTTCGTTGATGCCGCGCTGGTTGCCTCCGGTGGTTTCGCCGATGAGCGTGGCGAGTTTGTTCTCTTGCAGAAACTGGGCGAGGGTGAAGGTGGCCGAGCTGTTGTGGCCGTCGGTGAGCAGATAGTATCCGGCGATGACGGCTTCGGGCACGGGCTCGAGGGCTTCGCGTTCGGCTTCCTGAAGAACGAAGAAGCCGCCGCCGGCGGGTGGGAGTTTACCGCGATCGAAGAAACCCTTGTCCCAGGTGCTGAGATAGGGGCGGAGATCGGCGGGGACGGTTTCGTAGCGCACCAGGCGTCGGGTGCCGGGCATGACGGCGGGCTGCCAGACGATGTACTTGGCCAGTTCGACGAGCACGCCGTTCGAGCCTCCAGCGTTGCCGCGGATGTCGAGGGCGATGTGGCGGAGGCCGCGGTTGCGGATGTCGGCGAACGTGCGGGCGAGGGAGGCTTTCCAATCGAACTTGGAGTTGTAGACGGCGAAGGTGCCCAGGCGGATGTGGGCGAGGCGGTTATCGAGGACTTCGTAGCGCCACTGGTCTTCGACGGAGGGCGGCGCAATATCGAGCGCCTTGGCGCGGCGTTCGCGGGAGAGGGCGGGCACGGTGAATTCGGGGGATTCGTCGATGGCGAATTGCAGGCGGTAGGCGGGGCCTTCGGGCGGCAGGACGAGGGGCTGGTAGATGTCCCAGGCTTCGTGTTCGGGGATGCCGGTGAGTTCGAGTTGGGCCCAGCGGTTGGCGGTGTTCGAGCCGTCGGCCTTGATGAAGGCGAGGAGGCGCGCGCCGACCTCCCCGGCCGGGATGCCATTGATTTTGGCGATGACGTCGCCGGGGCGTAGCTGATCGGTGGCGCTGGCGGTGACGACCATTTGGCCGGAGTCCCAACGAAAGAGGAAGGGGAGCTTGTCGGGGCGTTGCCAGAGTTCGCGGGCGTTGGCTTCGTTCTGATTCCAGGGATTGAGGTAGGTATGGCCGCAGCGGATCTGCGCGGTGAAGCGGGAGAGGGCGAGAAAGGCGAAGCGGAGAGAGCGGGGGCGATCGAATTCGGCTTCGAGGGAGCGGAAGGCGGACTCGATTCCCTCCGGGGTATTAAACCGGTACAATCCGGGGTGGAGTTGGACCATGACACGGCGCAGGATTTGGATGTCTTGGGCCCAATCCTCTCTGGGGAGCAGGGTTTGGCCTACGGCTCCAGGAGGGACAGTCCCCAGGATTAGTCCGAACAAAGCGATGAAAACATTACGCCGCACTCTTGTTTGACGCTTTCGGCGGGCATGTGTGCACAGAAAGTGGTATTTCTCAAAGTTTTCATGAGGCTGTAACCCGTAGCACTACATATAGATATTTTCCTTGACAGGCCACTAGCTATAGGGTGAAACTGGCAGTCGTTCGCTAGTTTCCTAGCTTGAAACCAAGTGTTTGCGTTGAGGGAATTGGCTAAGTGTTTGTGGACGGAGGCATTACATGGGACAGTTGACGGTCGACCTTGGTTCGCGGCTGAGCGAGCTCAAACGGTCTCTGCCGGTAGAGCAGCGGACGGGGATGACATTTCCCCGGTATTTCACAGCAGGATTGGGCGCGGGG
>CAYUZM010000086.1:0-12011 GCA_964449665.1 uncultured Solibacteraceae bacterium | reverse complement strand
GATGCCGAGGCGGCTGCGCGGAGGGTGCAATACGGTCCAAACGCGCTGCGCGAGAAGGCGGAGCGGGGCGCGTGGCGCATCTTTGTGGGGCAATTCGCCGATTTCATGATTCTGGTGTTGTTGGCCGCGGGCGCGATTGCGGGAATTTTGGGCGAGAGGGGAGACGCGCTGGCGATTGCCGCGATCGTCGTGTTGAACGCGGCGGTTGGGTTTGTGCAGGAGTACAAGGCCGAGCGCGCGATGCAGGAGTTGCGCAAGCTGGCGGCGCTACAGGCGCGCGTGGTGCGCGGGGGCGTCACGGTGACGCTTTGCGCCGAGGAACTGGTGCCGGGCGACGTGGTGTTGCTGGAAGCGGGTAATACGGTGCCGGCGGATTTGCGGCTGGCCGAGTCGGTTGACCTGCTTGCGGGGGAGTCGGCGTTGACGGGTGAATCGATGGCGGTGGAGAAGACGGCGCGGGCGGTGGAGGCGGGCGAGGACGCGCCGCTGGGCGACCGGGCTTCGATGGCATACAAGGGCACGGCTGTGGTGCGGGGGCGCGGGCGGGGATTGACGGTGGCCACGGGCATGGCGACGGAGCTTGGCAAGATTGCCAGCCTGCTGGAGCGGACGCAGGACACACGGACACCGCTGCAGAAACGGCTGGCGGAGTTTGGGCGGAGGCTGGCGATTGCGGCCGTGGTGATCTGCGCGGCGATTGTGGTGGCGGGCGTGGCGCGGGGCGAACCGGTGGTGCGCATCTTTCTGACGGGCATGAGCCTGGCGGTGGCGGCGATTCCGGAGTCGCTTCCGGCGGTGGTGACGATCGCGCTGGCATTGGGCGCGAGGCGTATGCTGCGGTTGCGGGCGCTTGTGCGCAAGCTGCCGGCGGTGGAGACGCTGGGCGCGGTGACCTACATCTGCACCGACAAGACCGGCACGCTGACGGAGAACCGGATGCGCGTGGCGGCGGCGTGGGTGGAGGGCCTGGACCGGCCCGTGTGGCCGGTACGCGTGGAAGGGGAGTTGTGGGATCGCTTCTTCAGCGCACTGGCGCTCAACAACGATGCGGCTCGAAACGGCGATGGGTGGCTGGGCGATCCGACGGAAACGGCGCTGGTGGAGGCGGCCGAATCGGCGGGCTACCGCAAGGAGGCGCTGGAAGCGGCCATGCCGCGCGTGGACGAGATTCCGTTCGATTCGGCGCGCAGCCGCATGACGACGGTGCACGGGCGCGGCGAGGGGTATGTGGTGTTCACGAAGGGTTCGCCGGAATCCGTGCTGCCGTTGTGCGCCGAGGGCGCGCGGTTGGAGCGGTTGCATCAGCGGGCGGCGGCGATGGCGGGCGACGGGCTGCGCGTGCTGGCCGTGGCGGACCGCGAGGCGGGAGGGGAGGAATGGGAGAATGCACTCCGATTTCTGGGATTTGTGGGGCTGATCGATCCGCCGAGAGCCGAAGCCAAGCGCGCGGTGGCGGAGTGCAAGGCGGCCGGAATTGTGCCGGTGATGATTACGGGAGATCATCCGGCAACGGCGCGCGCGATTGCGGTGGAGCTGGAGATTGCCGCGGGAGACGGTGAGGTGATGACGGGCCGTGAATGGGCGCGGCTGGAGGCGGGAGAACGGGAGATGCGGGCGGGGGCGGTGCGCGTGTATGCGCGGGTGAATCCGGAGCAGAAACTCGACATTGTGGACGTGTTGCAGCGGCGAGGGGAGATTGTCGCCATGACGGGCGACGGCGTGAACGACGCGCCGGCGCTGGCGCAGGCCGATATCGGCGTGGCGATGGGGAGGGTGGGCACCGACGTGGCGCGCGAGTCGGCCGACCTGGTGCTGCTGGACGACAACTTTGCCACCATCGTCGCCGCCGTGCGCGAGGGCCGCCACATTTTCGACAACGTGCGCAAGTTCATGAACTTTGTGATGGCGAGCAACACGGCCGAGATTCTGACAATCTTTCTGGCGCCGTTCTTCGGGCTGCCGGTGCCGCTGCTGCCCATCCATATTCTCTGGACGAACCTGGTCACCGATGGGCTTCCGGGCCTTGCTTTGGCGGTGCAGCCCGAAGAAGAGGGGGTCATGCGGCGGCGGCCGAGGCGGCCCGACGAGAGCATATTCGCGCGCGGCATGTGGCAGCACATGATCTGGGTGGGCGTGGCGATTGCGGCGCTTTGCCTGCTGGCGCAGGTGTACGCATTGCGGACCGAGCCGCCGCGCGCGCAAACGCTGGTGTTCGCCATTCTGACGATGACGCAGATGGCCCATGTGCTTGCCGTGCGATGGGAGACGGCGCCCGTGTGGCGAAGGGTGTTCGCGAATCCGCAACTGCTGGGGGCGGTGGCGCTCACCGTGGGGCTACAGGCGGCTGTGACCTACGTGCCGGCCTGCCAGACATTCTTCCGCACGGTACCGCTGAGCGGCGGCGACCTGGCGCTGGTAGCCGGCTGCTGCGCGCTGTTGTGCGCGGGCATAGAGGTGGAAAAGGCGCTGGCGCGGCGAGGGTGGATCTATACGCCGTAGTGCGGGAAGGCTGGCGAATTGGCGGTCCACCTGCAATATGCGCGGTGGAGGGTTGGTATGTTTCCCTTTCGTCAGATTCTTTTCCCGGTGGACTACTCGGATGCCTGCGCGATGGTGGCCCCCTATGTGAAAGACATGGCGCAGCACTTTTCGGCCGAGCTGACGCTCTTGCACGCTTACACGGCGAACGTTCTGATTCCCAGCGAGGACGCGGCGACCGACGCGGAGTGGCTTGCGCTCATGGGATCGCGGCAGGAGAGAAGGCTGCGGGAGTTCGCGGCCGAGATGCTAGCCGATGTTCCGGCGCGGCTCGTGATTGAAAACGAGGACGCCGCGGCGGCCATTCACGCCTACGCGGTGCATGAGGGCACGGACCTGGTGATGCTTCCCACGGAAGGCCACGGGCCGCTGCGCAAATTTCTACTGGGTTCGGTGACGGCGAAGGTGTTGCACGACACGGGCGCGGCGGTGTGGACGGGTAGCCGGTCACATCTTGTCGAACAGCCATTGCGGCTGCCCTACCGGTCCATCGTCTGCGCCGTGGACGAGAGCGACGAAACCGAAGCGGTGATGAGGCTGGCGCAGGCGTTCGCCGGGCGGTACGGCGCGGCGCTGGCGTTTCTGCATGCGGTGCCCGCGCCGTCGTTGGCGTGGGAGATCGACTATGCGGGCTATCAGCACGACATGATGGACGCGGCGGATCTGCGGCTGCGCGAGATGAAGGACCGTTTGGGCATCGATGCCCCGCATCACATAGCCGGCGAACCCCTTGTGCAGGCCGTGGGCGAGGAGGCGGAGCGGCGCGGGGCGGATCTGATCGTGGTGGGGCGGGGACATGCGCAGGGATGGTTGGGCGGGACGTGGTCGCGGCTGTATTCGTTGATTCGCCAGGCGCCGTGCCCGGTGTTGAGTGTTTGATGGCAGGGCTGAAACAAAGCTCGCCGGGCGGAGGAGGCCCGGCGAGCGGTGTGGCTGGCGCGAAGGTCGTAGGAGGCTATAAGTTTCGCGTCCAGCCGACATACAGGAAGTAGGCGGCCATCGCCATTCCCGAGGCGGCAGCGAGCACCGTGAGGGCTTTTCCGACGCGGTCGATGGCTTCGAGTTTGTTCGACACGGCGACCTGCGCGGGAATCTGGCGCGCCTCGCTGTCGTCGAGGTGGACATAGTTGTCCTCGTGCGATGAGACCATTCTGCGATAGAGAGCGAGGCCGATGATCACCAATACCAGTAATGCCCAAGCGATTACGAAGGGTGTGAGTTCTGTCATGCCGTGTCTCCTTTACGTCTCGTTCAGTGCACGTATGAGTCCAGTCGGACGGGCCTCTGTGGAGGGCATCAAACACTGATGACCGGGCAGGGGGATTCGCGGATGATGGCGTAGGAACTGGAGCGCAGCCGCCCCAGGGCGGCGGTCGCGGCGCCGCGTCCGATGACGAGAATCTCGGCGCCCATTCGACGGGCGGCCAAGGCGATGGTTTCGCCCACTTCGCCGAACTCGGCCGCGGATTCGGCGTGGATGCCCTCGACGAGCATCATTTTTGAGAGCGTGGTCCGCGCCTGGCGTTCCAACTGCGGCCGCCAGCTCTCGTGCACGGAGGGGAGCACGTGGACCAGGCAGAGGCGCGCGCCGCAGGCTTCGGCGAACTCCTTGGCCCAGCGCACGGCCTCCGTGTTGGCGGAGGAGAAGTCGACCGCACACAGAACCTTGGTGATGGGGGGCGGCTGCAGTTGTGGGAAGCTCTCGGCGTGCACGCCGGTCCACACGGGGCATTCGGCGTCGTGCAGCACCTTCGCCGTGACGGAGCCGAGCAGCAGGCGGCGCAGCACGCCGTAACCGCGCGTGGGCATGGCGATGAGGGAACAGCTGGTTTCGCGGGCGTAACGGATGATTTCGCCGGCCGGGTCGCCGCAGAGGAGGATGCGCTTCGCGCGGTCTGGTTTCAGCTCTCCGGCGAGGAAGGCGTCAAGGGCCAGTTGCGCGGCATCACGGCCTTCGGGCACGGCGCAGGGGATCTCTTCGTCCTCTTCGCCGAGCTTGGGCATACGAAAGCCGGAATCGACCACGTGCAGAATATGGATTTCGGATTGGAAGCGCTCGGCCATGGCGATGGCATGCCGTGCGGCCGCGGTGGACGAGAGGGAAAAATCGACGGGGACCAGGATCCGTTCCAGTCGTAGCATGATGACCTCGCTTCACCCTTCCGAGAGCAATTGCAGTGCCGTGGTGAAATTCATGGCGCGTGGCGCAGAGTAGCGTCATTTCTACGGGCGCCTGGGGGTTTTAGCGCTCCTGATTGCACGCAGATGCCCGATGCATCGCGCCAATTGAAGCAGCGATTCGGAATGCGACGGGGCGCGTGTATGGAGCGGTACTTGCAGGTAATCGTATGGAGGCGCCAAGATGCGCACCCTCATTGCGGCGGACGGATCGAAACATGGAACCGCCGGCATCGTCTCCGCCTGCCGCCTTCTCTCCCCTTTCCATCGCCGTGCGGACCTGGTCTGCGTCGCTCCAAGAATCGATCAGCGAAACTCGACGCTTCAGCACAAATTGAACCGGCGTGCGGCGCGGACGGCGGTGCGGGTGGCCAAGGAACTCGCGGCGGAGGGGATGGACGTGAAGCCCGCGATGCTGACGGGCTCGCCCGTGCGGGCACTGGCGAAGCATTCGCGCGATTACGACGTGACCATCATCGGCGCCAAGAGCCACGACGAGGCGACGGCGATGGGATTGGGGCCCGTGGCGAGCCGGCTGATTGAGCACATCCATACGAGCGTCCTGGTAGGACGAAATGGTTGTAACGAACCGGCGCAGCGAATCCTCATCCCCGTGGACGGCTCCGAGGTGGCGCTGCGGGCGCTGGAAAAGGTGAACGACCTGTTGAATCTGTCCGAAGCCGAAGTGACGCTGATGCACGTTGTGGAGACGCCGTGGCTGCATACGGAAGCGGACGTCGAAGCACCGGACGAGGATGTGGCCGCAAACGACCTGTGGGCCGACAG
Organism: uncultured Solibacteraceae bacterium; assembly: GCA_964449665.1. Classification (GTDB taxonomy): domain Bacteria; phylum Acidobacteriota; class Terriglobia; order Bryobacterales; family Bryobacteraceae; genus JAFLBB01. The sequence goes on along the minus strand of CAYUZM010000086.1, from coordinate 6,509 downwards.
TGAACCGGTGCCGGAGGTCGAAGGCGAGTTTGCCACGGAAGGCGAAGCGATTCTCGAGGCGGCGCGGGCGCGGCTGCCGAGGCGAATGCCGGTGGTGGCGATGATTTACGAAGGAATCCCAGCCGAACAGATTTTGAGTGAGGCCAATACGGGCGGCTACGACCTGATTGTGTTGGCGGCGGCCGCCGAGGCGGATCTCAAACATTGCATTTTGGGGAGCGTATCGAGCAAGGTGGCGTGGAACGCTCCCTGTTCCGTTCTCCTGGTTCACGTCAACGATTGACGCGTTCGACGCGTGGGAGGCGGTGATATGGCCTTCAAACAGTTTGCATTCCGTTCCGCGGCGCGGGAAAAAGTGCTGCACGGGGCGACCGTGCTGGCCGACGCCGTGCGCGTGACGCTGGGGCCCAAATCGAAGTGCGTGCTGATTGAGAAGCAGTATGGCAAGCCGTTGGTGTGCAACGACGGCGTCACCATCGCCAAGGAAGTGGAGCTGAAAGATCCGGTGGAGAACCTCGGCGCGCAGATGCTGCGCGAGGCGGCCGAGCGCACCGGCGAGGCGGTGGGCGACGGAACGAGCACGTCGACGGTGATCGCGCAGGCGATTCTGGCCGAGGGTGTGCGCAACATCGCCGCCGGGGCGAGCGCGATTGACCTGAAACGAGGGTTGGACCGCGGGCTAGAGGCCGCCGTGGCTTCGCTTCGCGCGCTGTCGCGGCCGGTAGTTTCGCGCGTGGAGAAGGCCCATGTGGCGACCATCTCGGCGCACAACAATCCGAAAGTGGGCGAGTTAGTGGCCGATGCAATTGAAAAGATCGGCCCCGAGGGCGTGGTGACGGTGGAGGAAGCCAAGGCGACCGAGACGGCGCTGGAAGTGGTCGAAGGCATGCAGTTTGACCGCGGCTACCTGTCGCCCTATTTCGTCACCACGCCCGAGAAGATGGAGGCCGCGCTGGACGATCCGTACATTCTGTTGAGCGAGAAGAAGATTGCCAACATGGCCGATTTGCTGCCGCTGCTGGAGAAGATTGCGAAGTCGGGCCGGGCGCTGTTGGTGGTGGCCGAGGATGTGGAGGCCGAGCCGCTGGCGACGCTGGTGGTGAACAAGTTGCGCGGCACGCTGCCTTCGGCGGCGGTGAAGGCGCCCGGCTTTGGCGACCGGCGCAAGGCGATGCTGGAGGACATCGCCATTCTGACAGGCGGCAAGGTGGCCGCCGAGGAGTTGGGCATCAAGCTCGAGAAAGTGGAACTGGAGGACCTCGGATCCGCGCGGAGGGTGATCGTGGCACGGGAAACCACCACGATCATTGGCGGATCCGGGGACAAAAAAGCCATTGATGGGCGCGTTGCCGAGTTGCGCAAGCAGATTGAAGAGACGACATCGGACTACGACAAAGAGAAGCTGCGCGAGCGGCTGGCGAAGCTGGCGGGGGGCGTGGCGGTGATTCGCGTGGGCGCGCCGTCGGAGGCGGAGTTGAAGAGCTTGAAAGAAGCCTTTGACGACGCAATCAACGCGACGAAGGCGGCCATCGCCGAGGGCGTGGTGCCGGGCGGCGGCGTGGCGTTGTTGCGGGCGATTCCCGCCGTGGAAGCCGAGGAGCGAACGGCGGATGGCGATGAGCGGACGGGCCTGCGGATTTTGAGGAAAGCGTTAGAGGCGCCGGCACGGCAGATCGCCGAGAACTCGGCATTCGACGCCGGCGTGGTTGTGGACAAGATCCGCTCGGGCGGGCTGAACTATGGATTCGACGCGGCGGCGGGCGTGTATACGGACCTGGTGGGCGCGGGAATCGTGGATGCCACGAAAGTGGTGCGCGTCGCGCTAGAAAACGCGGTGTCGGTGGCAAGCGTTCTGTTGCTGGCCGATGCGACGTTGACGGCGATTCCGGAGCCAAAGCCTTCACCGGGGCGCGCCGCGGAGATGGCCGAGATGTAGGAGGTGCCGGATGCGGGTAAGAGAGATCATGACCGCGAATCCGGTGTGCTGTAAGCCGGAAACCAATCTGGCCGAGGCCACCAAGTTGATGTGGAAAACGGACTGTGGGGTGCTGCCCGTGGTCCGCGACAAGAGGCTGGCGGGCGTGCTTACCGATCGCGACATCTGCATCGCGATGGGCACGCGCGGCAAGCGAGCCTCGGAGCTGACGGCCGATGAGGTGGCCACGCATCGCGTGGAGACCTGTCTGCCGGGCGATGAGATCCACACCGCGATGGCGGCGATGGAGCGTGCCAAAGTGCGGCGGCTGCCGGTGGTGGGCCTTGATGGAAGCATCGAGGGCATCGTCACGTTGAGCGACATTGTGATGGCGGCCGAGAGCGGCCAAGGGCGGATCACCGCCAAAGACCTGCTGCACACGATTCGCGCGGTGAGCGAGCCGCGCGCACCCAAGACGGCGGCGCCTGTAATGATGGCGGCCGCCCACTAGTCAACACGAATGAGAGCAAGAAGGAGAACGGCCATGGCCGAAGTAAGTGTGATGAAGCAATCGAAACCGGAAGCAAAAGAGATGGCGCCGCGCATGGCGTGGGACGCCCCGCTCTTCCGCGGAAGTCTGTTCAATCTGAATCCGTTCGCACTGATGCGTCAGTTCACCGAAGACATGGACCAGATGTTTGCGCCCTATACCGGCGCAGCGCCAGCGATGGAGGCATGGCGGCCGGCGGTGGAAATTAAAGAGAAAGAAGGCAAGCTCATGGTGACGGCCGAGCTGCCGGGTGTGAAGAAAGAGGACATCAAGGTCAACGTCACCGATGAGTTCCTGACCGTGGAAGGCGAGCGGAAGCAGGAGACCGAGGAGAAGCGCGAAGGCTACTATCACTCCGAACGCTCGTATGGAAAGTTCATGCGCCAGGTGCCGCTGCCCGAAGGGGCAAAGATCGATTTGGCGGCGGCGCAATTCAATAACGGAGTGCTGGAGGTGACCGTGCCGGTGCCGGAGAAGAAGGCAGCGGGCAAGCAGATTCCGATTCAGGACGCGGCCAAAGCCAAAGCGAGCTGACGGCCCGGCGAGAGCAGGAGGTGTCTTGTGCAAACCAACGGCATGAGTTCGAGCCCGTGCGCGGGCAGGGAATGGAAAGAAGCGGCGGGCTATCTGCTCGCCGCCGGTATTGGCGCGGGCATCGGGGCCGGCGCGATGTTCCTTCTGGACCCTCATCGCGGGAAGGCGCGCCGGAACCAGTTGCGCGATCAGATGGCGAGCACGTTGCGTTCTACGGCGACAGTGGTCAACAAGCGGTTGGAAGATGCCGGGCATCGGGCCAAGGGTTTTATGTTCGATGCCAAAGGCAAGCTGCTGCGGAGTGATGCCGACGTACCGGATGCGCAACTGGCCGGGCGGATTCGCGCAAAGCTGGGCCACCTGACACAAGAGGCACGGAAGGTTCGGGTGGACGCTCATAACGGACATGTTTCGCTCTACGGGCACCTCGACAAGCCCGGCTTCGAGAAGATCGTGCAGGAACTGGCGGCGGTGCCCGGCGTGCTGAGCATTGACGACTACACCTACTCGGCGCCCACGAAGCCAAGGAGCTTCTCGCTGCTGGCGAAAGTGGCGGCGATTCCGGCCGTGCTGGGGTTGGGCGGTATTGTCGCCGGCGCTCGCGCGATGGGCAAATAGCAGGCCGGTGGCGTGAAGAGTAGCGCACGCCGCCGCCGCAGAGGAGGGAGGCCGCTGGAGGGCGTCCGGCGGTCTTCCCCAACTTGCTCTCGCGGACCCTTGTGCGCGCGAAGGCCCGCCCATGTCCGGCTCGACACGATATTGCAAATGGACGATTGTGTCCAGAAGGAGGTGACTATGTTCGGTAAGTGGAGTGCGGTAACCGCCGGACTTTGTCTTGCCGGTACGCTTTGTTTCGCCGACGGATGGAACAAGAAGACTGTTCTGACCGTCAACGAAACCGTTCTGGTACCAGGCGCCACGCTGACTCCTGGCAAATATGTCATGAAACTGGTGGATTCGCTTTCGGACCGCCACATCGTGCAGATCACCAATGAGAGAGAAGACAAGGTGCTGACGACGATTCTGGCGATTCCCAACTACCGGCTGGAGCCGACGGGTAAGACTCAGTTTTCGTACTGGGAGACCCCTGTCGGCAATCCGATTGCGCTGCGCGCGTGGTTTTATCCGGGCGACAACTTTGGACAGGAGTTCGCCTATCCAAAGGGACTTTCGGCGAAGATTTCACGCGAAGCGCGTATGCCGGTACCGACGATTGAAACTGAGTCGGTGCCCGAGTTGAAGACGGCGCCTCTCACCGAGACGCAGCCGTCGGGCGAACGGCGCGCCTTGGCCGTGGAGCCCTATCACCCGCCCGTGGTGAAGGAACCTGAACTGCGTGCCGAAGCGGCGCCCGCGCCGGCCGAGCCACCGGCGGCCGAGCCGCCCGCGGCCGCGGGAACCGAACCTGCCCCCGCCGCGCTTCCTTCGACGTCAAGTCCCTACCCCGCGATCGGATTGGCGGGATTGCTTGCATTGGGCGCGGGTCTCGCGTTGCGAGCCGTTGTTTGCCGCGCGCGTTAAGCGCATTTCCTGAGGAGGAGACGATGCTCCTGCGTGTCCACCTTGCGGGCGGCGTTCTGGCCACGATCTCGTGGCTTTCCTGGGCGCTGGCTGCGGGTGGATGCGCGGGGGTGTCGGTTTATTTGTGGTCCGTTGCGGAGAGTTGGGTGTATCAGAAGACCCAAAGCATCCACCTCTCCGGAGCGGAGCCGGTCGAGGCCAATCGTGCCGCCGAGTCCAATCGGGCCACCGAGGCCAATCGTCTCGCCGAGACCCGTCATGCGGTCGCGGCAATGCTTCCCCGGCAGTGGTTTCCGCCCGATCCTTCCGTATTGGGGCAGATCGAAGTGCGACGTATCGGTTTATCGGCGGTGATTCGCAGCGGCATGGATGCGGCGACGCTGCGCAAGTCAGTGGGGCATGTGGCGGCGACGCCGCTGCCGGGCGAGTGGGGGAACTCGGTGCTGGCCGGGCACCGGGACACCTTTTTTCGGGGCCTTCGCGGGATTGAACGAGGCGACGTGATTCGCGTCGTCCGCGCGGGGAGCACGATCGAGTATGTCGTGGATGGGCTGGCGGTTACGGGTCCAGAGGCGGTCGAAGTGATGCGCCCGGCCGGGGATAGGCGGCTCACTTTGGTGACCTGCTATCCGTTTGGCTATATCGGTCCCGCGCCACGTCGATTTGTCGTGACGGCGCGTTCGCCGGCAGCCGGGAACCCCGAAGTTGGGCACTAACGTGCTCTCTCCCCAGCAGAGGACGATATGTTACCGTTTCACAAAATCGTTTTCCCCGTCGACTACTCGAATCCATGCCGCACGATCGTTCCTTATGTCCGGGACGCGGTGGATCACTTTGGCGCGCAGTTGATGCTCGTTCATGCCAACGTGCCTCTTCCGGTGCTTCCCGGCGAATTCGCCGTGGCGAACCTGATTGTGCCCGAGGACGACCGTGCGACGCAGGAGGAATATTTGCGGCGCTTCGCCGCCGAGATGTTTCCCGGCATGGCCGTGGATACCGTGGTGGAGTACGGCGAGCCCGGATCCGTGATTGACGACGTGGTGCGGCGTCATGGGGCCGATCTGGTAATGATGCCGACGCATGGCCACGGGCCGTTGCGCAAGATGCTGCTCGGCTCAGTGACGGCGAAGGTGCTGCACGACGTGAGCCCGGCGGTGTGGACGGGCGTGGGTTCGGTGCTGGAGGAACATACGCCGGCCGTGCCCTACAGATCAGTGCTGTGCGCGTTGGACCAATCGGACGAGGCGGTCGCGGTGTTGCGTGCCGCCGCCGCGCTGGCGAAGTCCTATCACGCGCAACTTCATCTCTTCCATGCGGCACAAACGCCGCCACCCAGCGGCGAACTCGACGTCTATACCTATAGCCAGGAGATTGTGGAGGCCGCAAGCGCCTGGTTGCGCGAACTGAAGGGCAGCGAGGGCATTGACGCGCCGCACGCGGTGGCGGACCGGCCGGTGGGGATGGGCGTTCGCGAAGAGGCGCTGCGCCGGAAGGCGGATCTGATCATCGCCGGACGCGGCCATTCGCAAGGCGTGGTGAGCAGGCTTTGGTCCCATCTCTACGCGGTGATTCGAGAGGCGCCCTGCCCGGTGCTGAGCATTTGAGGGAAGCACGGCGGCAGCGGGCAACGGCGAGGGAGGATGCCATGAGCGCCAAATGGAGCGGAATTCTGATTCTGGCGGTAACGATGTGCCAGATATCGAGTGGAACGCAGAGTGCGGGTCCGCGCCAGGAGACGGAACCGGTGAAGCTGATCGAGTCCATCCGCGGGCCCGACCTGTACCGTTCCTACTGCGCGGTGTGCCATGGGGTAGACGCCCGGGGAAAGGGGCCCATGGCGCCCGCGCTGAAGGCCGCGCCGACTAATCTGACTTTGCTTGCCAAGCGGAACAAGGGGAAGTTTCCGGCCGAGCTGGTGCGCATGACGATTTCGGGAGAGCAGCCCGCGGGGCTGTCGCACGGTTCGCGCGACATGCCGGTTTGGGGGCC
>CAYUZM010000085.1:9209-12038 GCA_964449665.1 uncultured Solibacteraceae bacterium | reverse complement strand
ACGGAAACGCGTTGCCCTTCGCGGTTCGCCACAATCTCGACGCGGCCCGCGTGGGGGACGGCATCGATGGCGTTGTCGATGAGATTCGACCAGATCTGGTTGAGTTCGCCGGCGAAGCCGCGGACGCGGGGAAGGCCGGGTTCGGCCTCGACGGCCACGGTGACCGATTTCGCCCGCGCCTTGGCCGCGAGGACGGCGATGGTGCTGCCGAGCCCTTTGACCACGTCCACCGGCCCGGCGGCCGCTGCCTGGTCCATGTGCGTGAAGCCCTTGACGGCGACGACGAGTCCCGAGATGCGCATGGCGGAGTCCTGAATCTCCGAGGCGAGTCCGCGAACCGCGCATCCGGCGGCGGCCCAGCGCAGCGCGGCGAGCAGGGCCGGGCCATCCAAAGAGGCGGCCAGGGTGTCGAGCGTCTCGAAGGTGACGGCGGTGTCGGAAAGCTCTTCGGCGAGGCTGGTGTCCAGTCCGCGGACGGCGAGCCAATCGGCAATGGCGTCCTCGCGTTCGGCCGTTTCGATGGGCGAACGCACGCCGGGCGTCCGCGCGGCCATGCAAGCCTCGCGCGCGGCATCGATGGCGGCGAGTTGGGCGCCGGTGAGGTTGGAAGCTCCCAGCGCGCGCGAGGCCCGCTCGGAGTCTTCCAGTTGGTCTTCGAGCAACGCGGCGGCGCGTTCGATGGCGGCCACGGGATTGTTCAATTCATGGGCCAGCCCGGCGGAGAGCTTGCCCAGGGCGACCATCTTTTCGTTGTGGAGGTCGCTTGCGTTCATGGCGCGGGCGCGATCGAGCATGAAATGGACCAGTTTCGACGCGACCTCATGGCACTCGACGATCAATTCGCGAAAATGGCTGCGGTGAATGGCCAGGATGATGGAGGGCTCGAGAGCGATCCCCTCGCCCGGTGCGTTGCCCATGCGGGAGTAGGGAAGCAGTCCGAGGACATCGCCGGCGCGCCATTCGAGCGTCTTCTGCGGGCCCGCGCCGCGATCGACAAACACACCGACGCTTCCGGCGAGCAGAACGTACAGGTGGTCCACCAATTCGCCCTGCTTCCTGACGATGGCGCCGGCGTCGACGTGTCGAATGGACCCGTGCGCGGCAAGCCACTCCAGTTCCTGACGGGGCGCCGAGCCCACGAGCTTGTGTTCGGCAAGCTGATCGACAAGGTTTTCCGCCGCCATTCCGGTTCCGGTCTCCTATCCTCTGCACGCTGGTCTTTGCGGCGCTTCGCCCCGGCTCCACTGTACAAAAGCGTGGAGCCGCCGTTTACGTTCGCGCCAGTGCGACGGCGAGTACGATCCACGCGGCAATAAAACTAAGGCCTCCGAGTGGGGTAATCGCGCCAAGCCATCGCGCGCCCAGTACGGCCAGCAAATACAAGGTTCCGGAGAAGAGTATCATCCCCGCCAGCAGCAGCGCGCACACGAGCGAGGCCTGTGCCGGTTTGAGCAGGTTCAGCCGTGCGAACAGGGGCACGACGAGCAGGCCCAGGGCGTGGATGAAATGGTAGAAGACCGCGCGGTCATAGACGCCCATCGAGTAGGCATCGAGCCGCCCTTTGAGGCCGTGGGCGCCGAAGGCTCCCAACATCACCGCCAGGGCGAGCGCGGCCGCGCCGGTTGCGCTCCAGATCATGGGCAGAAACTCCTCATGACCACAGCTTCGCACGATGGGGCGAGGGGACCGGTGGTCAACTGGTGCGGGCGCGGTTGGGAGCGCGGCAGCGGGGCGCGGCCGGCGGCGCTGTTGGAGGCGCAGCGGCGGGCGGGCTGTTGGACGAGAGGCGGCGGTGCTGTTGGACGAGGCGCGGCGGGCGCTGTTGGACGAGACGCGACGGTGGGCGCTGCGACTGCGCCGGCGTCAGCGCCTGAGCGACTGCAGGATTTCACGTCCACCGACGGCGGCGAAGAACACCAACGCCGCGGCCAGCACGGCGTTGAGGGCGGGACTGGTACGGAACGGGGCGCCCACCCAAGCGGCGCGGTTGTTCATCACAAGGAGCGTGAAGGCGAGCAGCGGCAGCAGCATTGCTCCCGTCAATCCAAAGGCAAGTTGGAGTTGCTCCACGGGCCAACGCACCAGCACCAAGGGAATCGTGGCCAGGCAGACGAGGTAGGTTCGATAGGGTCTTGAGCGTTCGGCATCGGCCCCTTCGCGCGAGCCCACGCCCGCGCCTTGCCGTAGCCATAGGAAGTCCGTGAACAGATAGGGCAGGCTCTGCCAGACACCCAACAGGGCGGAGAATACGGCGGCCCAGAAGCCGATGAGGAAGATCCACTTTCCGCTTGGTCCGAGGCTTGCGGCCAACTGATCGGCCAGCAGAAGCGCCAGTGCCGCGCCTTGCCCTTTGATCTGAACCCTTGCGCCGATGATGACGACGGCGGCGCCGAAGAGCGCGATGACGGCATAGGAAAGCGACAGATCGAAGCGGCATGCGCGCAAACCTTCACGGCCGGTCCGGCCCTCTTCGCGAATCCAGTATCCGTAGCTGAGAATGGCCATGGTGCCACCGATCGCGCCGATGAGACCCACCACCCAACTCGCGCCCGCGGCGGGCAGCGACGGAATCAGGCCTCTGCCCACGGCGGACCAGTCGGGCCGCAGCAGGAACGCCGTCGCCATCACCGTGGCGAACATGGCGCCCACGCACACGGCGAGCACTCGTTTGAGCAGGGCGTAGCCACCGAACCAGACCAGAAACAGGCCGGCGAGAGAATGCACCACCGCCCAGGCGAATCGCGAGGACTGTGGCTCGCCCAAGGGAATGAGCGCCGCGCCGGCAACGCCGCAGGCGCTGGAGAGCATTCCGCCGGTGACCAGGGAAAA
>CAYUZM010000085.1:0-9199 GCA_964449665.1 uncultured Solibacteraceae bacterium | reverse complement strand
AGGAGCAGGTATGCGAAGAACAACCACTGAATCCACTTGCCGAGCTTGTTGACCCAGCCTTCGAGCAGCGTCGTTCCGGTTGCCATCTGCCAGCGGGCCACGCCTTCGGTCAGCGTCCATTTCAAGATCACGCCTGCTGGAACCGCCCAGAGCACGGCGGTGCCGGCTTCGGCTCCGGCGAGACTGCCTGTCAGGATGTCTCCAGCGCCGACGCTGGTGGCGGTGAGAAGGATCGCGGGCCCAATCGCCGATAGCCGAGACCGAGAGGGCATGGCTACAGAGGATATCGCGGTTTACGGGGAACGCCGGGGCGGCCGGTTCGCGCCGCGCGAGTAGATTCGCCGGGGGCTTACGCGGCTTCGAGGAGTACGGAGCGCTGGTGATACCGCGCTGTGGCCGGCTGGTCTGGGGTTGCGGGGCAGACTTCAGATTCCCCGCAGGTTTTCCTCGTATCTCTTCTTCATTTGGAGAAAACCCCAGTGAAACATATAGAGAGAGATCGATCCCCAATAGGGATGGAGGCGATCGCTGGTGAGGGGGCTGAAAAGGCTTAGGATGCGGGGGCCCTCCGGGAGCGAGGCGCAAAGCTCGGCGACGCGGTGCACGTGCCGCCCGATGGAGTGAAGTGACCGCCCCGCGCCCGTTGCAGGCAGGTTCGGGACTTTGTCGCGGCAGAAGTGCCGAAACGCGGCATCGCTGGCCGGACAGAGTCCGAGTTCTCCGATCTTCGGGCCGCCTCCCACCTTTCTCTGCCCGAACAGGTGCCTCGGAACGCCACGCTCTTCGGCGATGCGCCTGGGGATTGGGCGGTCGTATTTGCCGCCCACCGACCAGGGATCCATTTCCCGCGAGAGGCTGATGCGGGCGAGCGACGGCGCGTGGATCGCTCCACTGCAGGCAAGAGGGAACCAGACGAATCCCGCGCGCAGCCGGAACTCACCGACGTTGGAGCCGGACATCGTTTCCGCGGTCGGCTCCTGCAAGAGGGGAGCGCCCGACGTCCAGCCTCGCATCCAAATGTCCTCGCCGGCCTGGCCGTTGAAATAGAGAGTTCCCTTGAGGCGTGGCTCCAGCACGGTGAGCGCTTTTGCGGAGAGCGGCATGTTGGGATAGAACTCCACTTCCGGGAATCCGGGGAGCTTGGCGTAGTCCGTGCGATCGAACTCCTCTACGTCCATGCCGAGGCGCGCCGCGATTTCGGTTCCGCTGTCTTCGCGCATGCGCGGTCCGCTGTGCCGGAAGGTGACCGCTTGGCGGCAGGCGGCCTGGCTGGCCAAGGCCGCTATGGCCGTGCTGTCGTAGCCGCGGGAAATGGCGGTGAGCGGGTGGAAGACCAGACTCCGCGCGGGATCGGTGGCGTTGGCGGTTACACGCTGCGCGGTGGCCGCGAGAAAGTCCGCGTAGTCGCGGAAACAGGAGGGAGGCGGCGGGACGCGCTTCTCGATGCGCTCGAGCGTGAGGTCGCGCGTCACGGCAATGTTGGCGCAGTCGTGGAAATAGGCCCGATTGCCGCTTCGCAGGCGGATGGGCTTGACCTTGATTCGGATGCCCGCGCGGAAATAGCGGAGGTAGTCGAAGAAGTAGTGGGGATATTCGATGTCGATCTCCTCGCCTGCCCTCGTGAGCAGGAGCACGAGCGAGTTCGAGAAATACAACGTGTCGCCGGAGAGGACGGATTGGATGCGGTCGAGTTTGTGCGTGGGGGCGGCGAAGAGGACGCGGTTGCCATCGAGACGGGCGCCGGAGCCCACGAAAGTAATGGCATCGTCAAAAGCGCCGGCGTGGAAGGAGCCGTCCCAGGCGCCCTCGAAGAAGCGATCGCCGCGGGTTTCCACGCCGGGTCCATGAAGGACCTCGACGAGGCCCTCGTTTCGGCGCATGGCAGCGACCCAGGCAAGCTTGGGAAGTGTGGCGACAGCTCTCAACTGCAGACGCATCGCGTCATCGTTGTGGGGCACGGATAACTGTTGAGTCTACAACGGCTGGCGTTGAGCCTACGGCGCAAGGGGGGGGCGCATGCGGCAGGCGACGGCAGGCGACGCCGCGCACCATGAAGTGATCGCCCGTTACGCCAGGGGCCCGTAGCGGATGGCGAGCTCGGGTGTTTCCATCCACTTCGAGTTCTGGAGCCGGGATTCGAGACCAAAGAGGTTAACGGCCGTTGAGAGCAGCGTGCGTTCGATCGGATTGGGCTGCCGGCGGGTCAGGACGAAGTCCTCGAAATTACGGACCATGAAGCTCCAGTGATTGTGATTGTAGAGCTGAATGTAGAAGCACGATGAGTCCGGTTCGCGGCGGCCGGTTCGCCTTCCGGCGAAGAGGTAGTCGCGGGTCTTGGCGTTGAGATTCAGGACCGTAGCCTTCAGGCCATCGCGATAGCGAACCTGAATTGCCTCCGGGGGAGACGCGACGCCGTCCGGGACGGGATTGATGCGGCGGGAAAGTGCGGCGTCGAGCAAATCCTGGGACCATTCTCCCTGGCGGCCGAGGTTCCACACTTCGTCGCCGGTGACACACCGAATCGCGGCAATCCCGGTCTCGCCGCCTTTGCGGCGCTCGGCCATTGCCTGCAAGAGCTCGATGGCGTGATAGGCATGTTCCTCCAGGTCGCTGAAACTGACCGCCAGCAACTCTTCCAGTTCGACTCCGGCAGGATATTCCAGCGCCGGGCGGCGCCATGTCAGCGGGAGCGTCGATCCGCACAGGAACGGGATCTTCATGCCGCGAATGCGATCGAACATCCTGCGGGCGTCCTCCCATTCGTAGGCGAAATACTTGTCGTTGAAATAAGGAATGACGGCCCCGTCTTCTTCGAAGACCTTTGCAATTTCCTGAAAGTACCGGTATCTCGGATATCGATAGTTGCCCCGCGGGGTGCGAGGATAATTGCCGTGCTCACCGATGACCGCCACGCCATCGACGGCAATCCGTTTCCCGCCACACCGGAGCGCTTCGGCAACCGTCGGATAGATTTTGGCCCCGAACTCACCGGCCTGCTCGCGCGCCATATCGTTGAATGGGAATTGATCGACGTATAGAGACACGACGTCCACGCGCGGGGAGTAAGTTTTTCCATTGAGGCGGTAGCCCTGGAGCAGCCGGCCCATGAACACGTCGGCGTGCGAGTTCGGAAAGTACGTATTGAGAATCGCGGCCACGCGGGGCCTTCGCGCCTGCCCCGGAACCAGGGCCGCGCCGGCGGTGAGTGGAAGAAACGTTCGCCTGAGCATGTTCGTCCTTATTGCACGGCTGCCGCGAGGCGTTCGGCAAGTTCACGCCGGGTCACCGGTCCATTCCGCTTCTTTTGGAGCGGGGGAAGCGGCCGCGGCAGTTTGTCCTCGCGCCAATCCCACCAGTAGAACGGCAGATTGTCGTGGAACCAGTTGCGATGGTCGGTCGCCATCCAGCCTCGCTCGATCGCCGTCGTCACCGAGGCCTCGCGCGCCGGACGTCCATTTGACGCGGCGGGGAAGCCAAAATACGCCACCAGCGCCTGTGCGGCTTCCGCGCGCGTGACGGGCGCGTCCGGACTTGCATGAAGGTCCACGTCGTTCATGGGATACCATCCGCGGATTGCGGCGAGTTGGACCGCCGCGAACGATTCCGCGGTTACAGGCAGATCATCGAACCAGACAAGGGGCACGCCCGCGGCCGCCAGTTCCTTCTGGACGTCGAGCGCATCAGGCATCCGGCCCTTCGCCAGGGCCAGACTGGCGACGACGGCGGCTGATTCGCCGATGTTCCATTCGACGGGATGAAGCCGGAACGCGCCGTTTGTCAGGTGGGTCACGCCGAGATTCTTGGAGGCCGCGAGCAGGTTCGACACGCCCGCGGGCACGAGTGCGGCGAGCGGAATCTGAAACGGCTTCGGCATCATCATGCGCCCGCGCTCATTCGCGCCGCAGGGGTGGATATCCACCATGTAAAAGCCGGTGCCGATGGCGTCGCTCAACCAGCGCGCGCGGGCACCGGCCTGATGTTCTCCAACGATGTCCTGTTCGAGAACGGTCCCCTTTGCTTTGAGGCGGCGCGATTCGCGGATGTATGGATACTTCGACAATCCATCTTCCGTTCCCATGACGTCGGGGCGCAGAACCAGTTCCGGATATCCCTTGCCTTGCAGGTCGTCTCGCGCGACATCGGTCTGCAGCCAGTAGAGAAATGCGAGTGAGACGCGTTTGGCCTGCTGCAGAACGCGCGCGAAGTCCAACGGCGTGCGGTCCAGGAGTGATTCGTCGTGGTAGTCCTGGCGGGGCCAATTCATGAGCGCGAGGTCCGGCGGCGCGGAGGGTCCCGTGAAGTTCTTGCGGGCCAGCAGGCGGCGCCACGAATAGAACGGCCGAGGCGACATGTTGTTCGGAACCGGCGGATCGTCGCCAAACATGGAATACTGCACCGGACCCTTCCAGCCGAGATCGGGCGAGTAGCTCAGCCGCAAACTGAACTGCTGATTGTCGCGGACGCGTTCGTACTGGAGGGGCTTTTCGATGCGCGACTGTGAGCCCGGGCGATGCTCGATGGCGAACGTATACGTGAAGCTTTGCACGCAGGCGGGATTGGGCTGCTCGCCGGCGTGCGGTTCGCCTGTTTCGCGGCGGCTTTCGGAGCCGGAGACATAGGGAACTTTCGCGAGCGGAAGAAGATCACCCAATTCGGTCGCATCGAGCACGAATCGCGGACGGATGCGAAGGAACGCGCGTTTGTCAAAGTGCCACGCCAGTGCCGATTGGATCGCTCCGCGTTCGATGACGAGGTCTACGATCTCGGTTCGCAGGAGCAAGTTGATCCGGGAACGATGAGACTCGATCATTGCTTCGAGCGCCTGCACACCCACGCGAGGCTCGAAGCACAGCGCCGATACATAGCAACTGCCGGGATTGAAGTCGGCCAAGTTCGCAACCCCGGGCGCGAGGGAGTAGCGGCGCCGGTAGTGCTCCCGGACGCGGTTTCGAAATTCGTAGTAGCTTCGTGTGCCGCCCGTGAATTCGATGAAGCGATTCTCGTCGAGAGCAGAAACTCCACTTGCGGTGGCCTGTCCGCCAATCCAGTCCGTCGGATCGGTGAGGCAGACGGACAATCCGCGAGACGCGGCGCGAATCGCGGCGGCGGCTCCACCCATGCCCGCACCGGCGACAAGCACATCACAGGTTACTTCCGGGACGCCCGCCGGAACCGTGATCGTTTGCACCCATTGGGCAGGATCGCCGGCGGCGCGCACGGCTTGGACATCGACGACATGGTACTCGCGAGGTTGAGCGTGGAGGGGAACGATGTTCAGGAGAGCCAGACCAAGGGTCGAGAACTTTGCGGACTTCAGCATGGGTTAGAGCCGGCCGGGCGATTGCGTCGCCTTCGGCAATGTCGCCCGGCAGTTGTTGAATTATATCTTTTGGAGCGCGGAACCGGATTCGATGAGATGCCAGCGGCCATGCATTTTGGGGCGCGATGCTGTTGACCGCATCCAGCAGGAACTGCAATCGGGCGGCAACCGCGCGGAACCGCTTGGATGGCGGCAAGTTCGCGTTTGGAGAGTTGGCTCGCCCTTGTGGTTGCGTTTCGAGCCATTTCGTTGCAAACGCGAATATTTGCGGCTTCGAGACCCCGTCTGCGCCGGCTGTGGTCGCGTTTCCAATCACCTAGCACCCCTTCTCACCAGTTCGTGAACGATCCATCCGGGCGAACGTTGAGGAACATCCCGGCCCTGTAGGTGCTGTACTCGGCAATTGCAGTCAGCTTGGACACATCCACCTGAACCCCCAGTCCGGGGCGGTCGTTAGGCCAGAGCTTCCCGTCTTTGAAGTCGTACACCTTGGGCAGGTAGGGCCACGTTCGCGTGCCGTTCCCCAGCATCTCCATCAGGGCAGTCACCGATGTCGCGATCAGGCAGTGCACGAGGGCCGCCTCCGCAATCGGGCCCGTGAAGTGCGGAATCATGCCAACGTAATGGGTTTCGGCGAGCGCAATAATCTTCATGAACTCGCTTATGCCTCCGACGTTCGGAAGCGTGCAGCGCGTGTAGTCGATCAACTGTTTTTCGATGAGCGTGTTGATGTCCCACTTGTAGCCGAACTGCTCGCCGACCGCGATCGGCACCTTCGTACGCTGCCTGACGGTCTCGTAGGAGAGTACGTTTTCGCTGCGAATCAGATCTTCGCAGAAGTATGGGTGCAGCGGCTCGAGCAGTGTTGCCAGGTTGACGGCATCCGACAGATCCAGTTCCGTGTGGAAGTCGATCGCCCAGCCTCCATCACCCGCGCCTTTGTGGAGCAAGACGCAATCCTCGTACATCTTTCGAACGAGCTTGAAGCGGTCCACCACGCGCGCACGCGGGTTGTCTGTCGCGTGACGGTAGGTGCGAAACCCCGCATCGATACAGGCTCGCGCGGCATCCTCCAGGGTTCCGCCAGGGGGAGCCGGAAACACGGTCGAATAGAGTTCCACAT
Source organism: uncultured Solibacteraceae bacterium (assembly GCA_964449665.1). Classification (GTDB taxonomy): domain Bacteria; phylum Acidobacteriota; class Terriglobia; order Bryobacterales; family Bryobacteraceae; genus JAFLBB01. The sequence goes on along the minus strand of CAYUZM010000085.1, from coordinate 2,756 downwards.
GCTCGCGCGACTTGCCTCCCAGCAGTTGCCAAACGGGCACGTCGAGCGCTTTCCCTTTCAGGTCCCATAAGGCGAGGTCAAGTGCGCCCAAGGAATGCAGCTTTTCCCGTCCCGCCGGGTAGAAATATCCGCGCATCATGCGCTGCCAGTGGTTGTCGATGCGGAACGGGTCGAGCCCAATCAGCATGCTGGCGCACTCTTCCATGGTTCTTGGTTCACCGCCCTCGCCGATGCCGATGAGTCCGCGCTGGGTTTCGATCATGACGACGTTTGACGACTGGTTGACCATCGGTTGGCCCCGCCTGCCGCTGGTATCACCAGGGTTCGAGAAATATCGAACGGACTTTATCTTGTCTTCCGGGAGCGCGAATGCCGGCAGCGAGGGTGCGTACGCCGTGGCCGCGCCCGCCCCGGCAAGCGCCTTTACGAGATTGCGCCGCGACAGTGGCTTTGAGATTGGATGGGAAGGCTTTTGGTTCATTGGGCTCCGGACATCATACCCGAAGTGAAAGCGCTTGCCCTGCCCAACGCTCGAACGATACACTAACGCGGAGTTGCCGAGGCCGCGTGAGCCGTATCCATATCCTGCGGAGCGCAACCGCAACGCGATTGTGTGTGGCATGAGGAGTTTTGCAACCTTGAAGAACAGATTGCTCGAAGTTACTATCTGCGTCTTGATTGCCCAAGCGGTTCTTGCTCAGACGGGAGTGCAGCCGGGTGAGGTTTCGAGGACTTTCGCCGAAGGTGTCTATACATCGGAGCAGGTTAGCCGTGGCGAACGGATCTACGCGACAAAGTGCGGGGCCTGTCACGGCGAGAACCTGGGAGGCGTCGAGATGGCGCCGGCGTTGGCGGGCGCGGCCTTCCGGCAGAGTTGGGAGAAACAGAGCCTGCTCGCGTTTGCAACTCGCATCCGAAAGACTATGCCTCCGGCCGCGCGGAACTCGCTCTCGGTTGCTGAGATTACCGATCTCGTGAGCTTCGTCCTGAGAGCAAACGAAATCCGCGCCGGCAGCGTCGCGCTGCGCATCCCCATGAGCGACACTTCCGCCACGATATCTTCCGCCGCCATTAAGAATTCCGAGTGGACCACCTACGGCGCCGATCTCGCAAGCACCCGCTACTCGCCGTTGGACCAGATCGATAAATATAACTTTGGCCAACTCCAGATTGCGTGGCGCCTGAACACGAACAACTTCGGACCCACTCCCGACCGGCTCTACTCCTCCACGCCGCTGATGGTGAACGGCATTCTCTACACGACAGCCGGCAGCGCGCGTTCCGTTCTGGCGTTGAATCCTGGCACGGGCCAAATCCTGTGGATGTACCAGATCGAAGAAGGTCAGCGGGGCGAATTCGCCCCTCGCAAGGGCGCGGGGCGCGGCCTGTCCTGGTGGTCCAGCCCGGACGGCTCGGATCAGCGAATCATCTATGTGACACCCGGATACCGCATGATCGCGTTGAACCCAAAGACGGGGCAATTGATTGAGGGCTTCGGGCAGAAGGGCATCGTCGATCTGAAGCAGGATGACGATCAGGATCTCGATCTCGTCCGCTCCAGCATCGGACTCAACGCGACGCCTCTCATCGCGGGCGACGTGGTCGTGGTCGGCGCCGCCCACGCTGCCATGGGCAACCCGTCTGGCGCGCCCAGCGCGATTGGGTACATCCGCGGCTTTGACGTCAGGACAGGCAAGCGGCTTTGGATCTTTCACACCATTCCCCGAAAGGGCGAATTCGGCTATGACTCGTGGCCGCCCGGCACGGCCGAGCGTGCCGGAAACCTGGGCGCGTGGGCTCAGATGAGCGCCGATCTGGAATTGGGACTCGTCTATGTGCCGCTCGAAATGCCGGCGAACGACTACTATGGCGTCAACCGGCCCGGTCAAAATCTTTTCGGCGACAGCCTGCTCGCGCTGGACCTGAAGACGGGCAAGCGCAAGTGGCATTACCAGACGATTCACCATGACCTGTGGGACTGGGATCTGCCCTGCGCTCCCATGCTGTTTGATATGGTTCGCAATGGCCGCAAGATCAAAGCCCTGGCGCAGCCGGCAAAGTCGGCGTTTCTGTTCGTGTTGAACCGCGAGACCGGTGAGCCGATCTGGCCCATTGAAGAACGGCCGGTGCCGCAATCAGACGTGCCCGGAGAGAAGACGAGTCCGACGCAGCCCTTCCCCACGCGGCCCGCGCCATTCGACCGGCAGGGCGTGACGGCTGACGATCTCATCGATTTCACTCCCGAGCTGCGGATTGCAGCGCTTGAAATCGTGAAGAAGTACCGCATTGGACCAATCTTTACGCCGCCCGCGCTGGCAAGGCCGGATGGACCGGCCGGCGTCCTGATGCTGCCGCAGGATGTGGGCGGCGCAAACTGGCCGGGCGGCTCGTTCGACCCGCTCACAAACCGTCTTTACATTCACTCCCACACCTTCGCTTATCCGCTGCGGAATATTCCGGCTGAACTTGCCGGGACCAGCGCTCAAAACAAAGCCGGCATGTTGCGCCCCGCGACCGAGCCAGGGGAAGTCGAAGGTGGAGTCAGTCGCGGCGGGCCCGGCGGGCGAGGGCGACGAGGGTTTACGGGCCCCAGTGGTCCGGTTGACGGGTTGCCGCTCATCCAACCGCCGTATGACCGGATCACCGCGTACGAAATGAACACGGGAGAGATCGTCTGGCCAACGGCACACTCGTCCACGCCCGCCGACATCCGGAATCATGCCGCGCTGACAGGGCCCAACCCTCCCCGCCCGGGG